>JBDTTW010000046.1:0-5774 GCA_039930405.1 bacterium | reverse complement strand
CCAGCGCGAATGCAGCATGTGGAGTTACTTAAAGCCGCGCACCAGCGATCTGCCGGTCGCACAGTTGCGATCTTTGTGGCGCGTGCCGGCCACGGAGATCTGAGATCTGAGATCTGAGATCTGAGATCTGAGATCTGAGATCTCAGATTTGAGACAGAAGTCAGAGGGCAGAGGGCGGAGGGCAGAGGGCAGTAGACAGTAGGCAGTAGGCAGAGAAGGCAGTAGGCAGAATTGAAATTTGGAATCTGGAATCTGGAATTTTGAGATGAGCGCAGTCTATCCAGAAATAAGAGTAGGGAGGCAATCGTCAGCGGGACAAGCACCGGCTGACTCGCAGCCCGCGCGACATGCGTCACCGCGCCGCTCACTTTTTGTTTGGCTAGTTCCGCTCCAGGCGATTTGCGTATTCACAGTTCTCGCCATCGTTAACGGTGGCCAGATCCTGCGCGGCTGGATTCTCACGTCCCTGCTTTTCTTAATGGCTTTGCCGCTGGCGATCAGCCTTGAAGCGGGCTTGCTGGCAATGATTTTGTTCGAGCCCTTTCGCGGACTGATTCGGCGCGTCCAGTACCTGATAGTTGATTACTCGCAATTCGATCCCATCCATGTGCTGACACCCATTGTTGCCCTGATGGCGCTCGGCATGATGTTGCAGAGGTATCGTTTGAACATCGTGCGGGCGACGCCGCTGGCCACCCCGGTTTCAATTCTCGCTGCCATCTTCTTTGTGCAGATTTTCAATCCGTTGCAGGGCGGGCTAATGATTGGCATGTCGGGCGCGATGCTGATTCTAATGCCAGTCTGCTGGTTCTACTTCGGTCAGGCAGTAAATCCACGCTTCATTCATATCGCGTTCAAAGTGATCGTCGCGCTCGGCATGATCTCTTCGCTCTATGGAATTTATCAACTCATCTATGGCTATCCTCAATTCGAGCAGTACTGGCTCGAGAATGTTGAGTTTTATGCCTCCATCGGCGTGGGCCATGTGAAGCGACCGCTCGCGACCTTCACCAGCGCCGAAGAATGGGGCCGTTACATTTCCATGGGGACGTTGATTGCTTTTGGGTTGGGCGCCGGCGCTTCGCGTCTGCTCAATCGCGCGGGATGGTTTGTGTGCGGCGCAATGCTCTCGACGGTGTTGCTATTCACGGGGCAGCGCACCGCCATTTTCGGATTGCTCCTTGGCGTTGCTTGTCTGGTTCTGTTTGGCGCTCGAAACCTGCGGGGCGTGGCAGTCCGCTTGACGATGATGTTGATTCCGTTGCTGCTGATCATGGTGTTGGCCAAGCCGCCCGCTGAAGATGACATGTGGTCCAGGGAAGAAACCGACAAGGTTGGAACGCTGCTGTCGCACACGCAGCGCGGCACGCTACAGCCAACCGGCGAGGAAAGTTTGTATGTGCGCTTCGAAGTGTGGCAAGACCTGATCACGAACGTCATTCCTTACCGGCCGCTTGGTTCCGGCGCCGGTGCTGGTTCGTTGAGCGCGTTGAAATTTGCCGGCGGCACAGACGATGACATGGCGATCGACAATTTTGTTTTGGTGCTTGCGGTCGCGGGTGGCATTCCGGCAGCCCTGTTGTTCCTGTGGATTCTGGGCCGCGCCTGCTTGTTTGCATTTCGCCAAACACGCCGGGCGCGGGATTCATCGGCGGCGGTCACGGCGCGCATCATTGCTGCGCTGATGCCGGTCTTCATTCTCAACAATATTTTCGGTCTGACGTTTTCACTTTATGCGGTCGCGCCAATCGGTTGGTTAATTATCGGTTGGATTAGCGCCGAAGAAGGCCGCGCGCGAGAAGCAAAGTGAGAGTGCTTTTCTACAACCACACTGGCCAGGTCAGCGGCGCCGAGCGCGTCCTGCTGCTCATACTCGCACGGCTCAATCGTGCTCGCTTTGAACCTTTGTTGTTGTGTCCGTCCAGCGGCCAACTGCAAAAAGAAGCAAGGACACTTAACGTCCCTTGCGCCAATGTAGATCAATTGAATGCTCGCTTCACGTGGAGACTTGCAGCGCTCATTCACTATCTTTCATCTTTCGTTTCGACCATGGGCCAGGTGCGCGCGCGCGTACGCGAGCAGCGTCCGGAGCTGATACATGCGAACAGCGTCCGCGCCGGGCTGGTCATCTCGGCGGCAACGCTTGGTCTGGGAATCCCAATCGTCTGGCACGTTCACGATCTCCTGCCACAGCATCCGCTCAGCACCGGCATTCGTTTGTTCACGCTGCTCCTGCCACCGGTTCGTATTGTCGTGGTGGCGAATGCGGCGGCCGAGAGATTTAAAGGAAAGTTGTTGCGGCAGTTTCCGAAGAGAGTCGAGTTTGCAATCGTCTACAACGCCGTCGAGCCCACCAAACTGAATTCGTCATCAACACGCGGCTCAATCCGCAAAGAACTGCAGCTTAGAAACAGCGACCGGCTGATTGCCACCGTCGGCAATCTCTCGCCCCTCAAGGGGCAACTTGAGTTGATTCGCGCCTTCGCGAAAGCGCGTCAACGAATTCCCAACCTCGCTTTGTTGCTGGTTGGGTCGGCACTTTTCAATCGCGGCGACGGCTATCAGAAACTTTTGTCGGCGGAGGTTCGCGCTTTGGGACTGGACCATTGCGTGCGTTTTCTGGGGCAACGAAATGATGTGCCGGCGATTATGGGTGTGCTCGATTTGTTGGTGATGAACTCGCGTTCGGAAGCATTTCCGCTGGTCGCGCTGGAAGGTATGGCGGCGGGCGTGCCCGTGCTGGCCACAGCCGTCGGTGGCTTGCCGGAACTAATCACCCATGAAAAGAACGGCTGGCTGGTGCCTTTCGGTGACGAAGAAAAATTGATTGACGGCATCTCATCGCTGCTTGAGCGGCGCGACCTGAGCGCCCAGCTTGCGCTGCACGCGCGCCAGCACGTAACCAGAAATTTTCCAGTTCACAAATTTATTGCGCGCATCGAAGCGGTCTATGCTGAGACTCGTCCCACACCAGTGCGCGCGGTGCGAGATCAATTGACGCCTTTGCCTTTAGAAACGAGTTAAGAGAGAGAAGTGGCAATGTCGAGAATCGCAGTCTTTCATGACAACTTCGCGCAGATGGGTGGCGCGGAAAAGGTAGCAGAGGAAATTTACAACCTACTGCCGGGCGCAAATTTGCATTCGACGGTCGCCGTTCCAGAGTTATTGTCGCGCGGCTTACAGCAAGCAAAGATCAAGACGTCCTGGATGCAACACCTGCCCGGACTGCGTCGACACTTTCGTCACTACTTCCTTTTTTATCCGTTCGCTGTCGAATCAGTTGATCTGTCCGGTTACGACTTGATCGTCAGCAGTTGTTTTGGTTACGCGAAAGGAATTCGCAAGCGCAAAGACGCAATCCATGTTTGCTATTGCCACACGCCGATGCGCTGGGTCTGGCGTTATGAAGACTATAGCGAGCGCGCCGGTTTTAACGGTCTGTCGCGCCGACTCTTGCCGCTCCTACTTTCCGTATTGAAGCGCTGGGATTTGCGGGCAGCACGCCGGCCCGATTTTTTCATTGCTAACTCCGAGACAGTCGCCAAACGAATTAAGACTTTCTATGGCCGCGACTCAGTCGTTATCCCGCCGCCAATTGACGTTAGTCGTTTTCAACCCGACCCGCGGCAGGAAGATTATTACCTGGTGCTGTCGCGGTTAGTGCCGTACAAGCGGATCGACTTGGCGATCGAGGCTTGTACCAAACTAAATCGGAAACTGGTGGTCATCGGCGACGGGCCCGATCGCGCCAGGCTGGAAAAAATTGCGGGGCCATCAATTAGCTTTCTCGGCCGGCAATCCGACGAGGCAGTCGCGCGCCATGCTGCTCGTTGTCGCGCGCTGTTATTTCCCGGCGAAGAAGATTTCGGTATGACGCCGCTCGAGGTAAACGCAGCCGGCCGCCCGGTTATTGCATTTCGAGCGGGTGGCGCACTGGAAACGGTAATCGAAGGACGTACCGGGATCTTCTTTGATCAACCCAAAACCGAATCGCTGATGCAGGCGATCAAAGATTTCGAATCGTCCAGTTGGAATGCCGGCGAGCTGCGCGCGCATGCGGCGAAGTTTGACCGCACGGTGTTCGCGCGCCGCCTGACTGAATATTTGCAAACCGTGGCGCCAATCCAGATGGGCGTACTCCAGGCCAAAGCCGAATTGGTTCCAAGCAAGCGAACCTCACGCGCGCTAACAGCAGCGCTCAGACCCGCGCAAATATCCGACTAATACATTACTTCGTCACTGCCATTTGTGTCAGGCTCATTATTATCTGATTGTGCGTACAAACAATGCACAGGCCAACGCAAGACAGGACTTTCTTTTGCACCTTAACAATCCAATCTTAAGATAGCTGCCACGAGAATAACTAACCCTAGAAGCACAAAGAAAGTCGCGAAGCACCCAGCGCCCAAATTGGCGTCCGAACCTTCGACTATCACCCGAAACAGCATGATTCGTTTTATCTTCCCCTTAAGAGCGCGATGTAAGAGGGCGCTGCCACCAAGGATTAACCCTAGTCCCACGGTAACCTGCAAAATCCAAACCCCCAAGCCATTGCAAGTCGCAAATATCAAGTGCTCCTGAGCATTAAGCATATCCCAAGTTCGTCCGCCGTTCTGAGAACTCATTGAGCCGTGACCGCTCCATCGCCGCCAAATAGTCCTTCGAGCTTCCTGTCACAAGCCGCACCGTCTGGCTGAGCGGTGTCGCTGCAGGGTTCTGCGGAAGTCTCTGAGCTTTATGTTGTCACTAATTCGCGATGACCGCTTTGCCTTCAGTCATTTCTTGAGGCTGGTTCGCCTTTGGAATGCTTTAGGAGGTCTTCTATGTGGTCATCTACCTTCTCTTGCGGAAACTGTCCAAAATAGCGATACCTCCCGTCCTTATACCTGAACACGTTCGTAATCTTCTGAGCCGGACTCGCCAAACCGATGCCTTGCGTAAGGAAAATCTCGTATGGCTCAATAGCTGCATTAACCCCAGTGCGAAGCTGTGGCCGTACTTCAGCGCCCGTAGCAAATTCGTTTGCCATCTTTACAGCATCCATTAGGTCGATAACGTTTCCATTTTGGTAATCGAGAACTTTGATGAAGTTAGTGCTTCCGCCGTAGTCAACCTCCAGGACAAGTTGTGGTGAAGGTTTACGCAGCGCATAGCTGGAGTAAATGCGACTTACGTCGCTAAAGTATTCTTCAAACACCACCTTGCCCAGCTGGTCTTGTATAGTTAGCTTTACTCCCGCACCCTTGTAGTTCGGGTCCTGCTTGAACGATCGAACGATACAGGCCATGCTGTCATCTTCGCTCTCCCCTACACTCCACTTGGTGAACGCGACAACCTGAGCATCTTTGAGCGTTTGAACGATATGTTCACCGGAACCTTTTATCGGGCTAGCATTGTCTGCGCTCCGCCCAAGCGAAGCACCAGATTTCAGCGCCAAAGCGACAACAGCGGCAATAGTTATGATCAATGCGGCGGCCCATAGGATCTGCTTCTTAGCCATATCTTTACTTCTTTCAGCGAATCGGTTTCACTTGCCTTGTAGCGCTTGCGCGCATTTTAGAATCGCATCGGCATATTCCTGTGACTGAACCGTAAGACCATTATTTCGGACACCTGACTCTCCTTGCTTGTAAGCACCCAGGGCGGTGCGCAGATCGCCGCCAAATGAATTCACCAAGTTCTGCAGGTGAGTTGTTCCCAGTTGCGTGTTCAGCGGAGGTGAAAGTACTTGCTCTCTTGTAAATGTGCCTAAGCCCAAGCCGTTGGCCGTTGAT
>JBDTTW010000045.1:0-8500 GCA_039930405.1 bacterium | reverse complement strand
TGACCATCAGATGATGGTTTTCCGGATCGTAATTCACGTTGCCGGTGATGTGCTGTTTCTCGATGCCGCCGATGCGATGCTCGAGTCCCGGCGTTCCGGGAATTGCGTATGGCCGCGCCAGCGTTTCCGGATCGCGCGAGTAGGGCATGAAGTTCGCCGGATCGGAAGCAAACTTAACTTCGATTTTCGGCAGGTCGCTGATTTCCGGAATGGCCCAGGGCTCGGCGCCGTTCGCGAGATAACCATCGGACAGATAAAACACCGGGCTCATGTATTTGAACGCGAGACGCACTGCTTCGATTGCCATTGCAAAGCAGTCCGCCGGCGTTGACGGCGCAATCACGATTGCAGGGCATTCGCCGTTGCGACCCCAGACCGCCTGAAACAAATCTGCCTGCTCAGTTTTAGTAGGCAAGCCGGTTGATGGACCACCGCGCTGCACGTTGACAATGACCAGCGGCAACTCAGTCATCACCGCCAAACCAATCGCTTCCTGTTTGAGAGCAACACCGGGACCAGACGTTCCAGTCAAGCCAATCTGTCCGGCAAAGCTGGCGCCGATGGCCGCGCACACCGCAGCGATTTCATCTTCGGCCTGAAAAGTTTTCACACCAAAACTTTTGTGACGCGCTAATTCATGGAGAATGTCGGACGCCGGCGTAATCGGATACGAACCGTAGAACAACGGACGATTGGCGAGTTGCGAAGCCGCCACAAAACCAATTGCGGTCGCTTCGTTGCCGGTAATTTTCCGGTACTTGCCCGGCGTAATCTTCGCCTTCTTGATCGTGTAATGGGTGGTAAAGATTTCGGTCGTGTCGGCAAAGTTGTAGCCGGTGCGCAACGCAATTTCGTTTGCCTTTGCGAGTTCCGGATTCTTGCCAAACTTGCTGGTGATCCAGTGGAGCGTATTTTCCATCGGCCGGTCGTAAAGCCAATAGAGCACGCCGAGCGCGAAAAAGTTTTTAGAACGATCGATTTCTTTGCGCGAAAGTGTGACATTGCCCTTCAGCGCATTCATGTTCAGCGTGGTCACCGGCAACTTATGCACGCGATAGCCGGCCAGCGAACCATCTTCCAGGGGGTTGGAAGCATAGTTTGCATACTTCAGATTCTCGGGCGTAAAGCCGTCCGTATTAATAATCAGTGTGCCGCCTTCTTCGAGATCAGGCAGGTTCACTTTCAACGCCGCCGGATTCATGGCTACCAAAACGCTTGGCTGATCGCCCGGGGTTTTGATGTCCTGGCTCGAGAAGTTCAACTGAAAACCGCTGACGCCGGGCAAGCTGCCTGCGGGCGCGCGAATCTCAGCAGGGAAATCAGGTAACGTCGAGATGTCGTTACCGACAACCGCTGACGTGTTTGTAAATTGGGTGCCCGTTAACTGCATGCCGTCACCAGAGTCGCCGGCAAAGCGGATGGTTACGGCTTCAACTTCCTCGAGGTTTTTTTCCGTTTGTTCTACCGGGGGTTCAATAACAGTGCTCATATATTTTTAATCATGCCCTCTTTTTTAGGATTGCCAATTGCCGATTGCCGATTGCCGATTTGAGCTTGGGTGACATGCTGATTTCAATCGGCAACAGGAAATCGAAAATCGGAAATACTCTTACCCACCATCGGTACTATCCATCACCTGGTTCGGATTTGGCGGTAGGTTCATCGTGGTTTTCGGGTAACTCTCGGCGAGGTAGCGAATTACGTCGAACACCGAGATTGAGCCGACCAGCTTGCCATCTTTTACCAGCGGAATATTGCGATAGCCCCGGTCATTCATGATTGCTACGGCATCGCCGATTGTGGCGTCCGGCGTTAACGTCGCGACTACGGGCGACATCCAATTGCTCACCGGCGCGGTCTCGTCGACCGCTTGTCCTACCACCTTCGTCAGCAGATCACGTTCCGTAAAAATCCCCACCACCGACCGATCAGCTGCGCAAACTATCGCACAACCACCTTCGTCCTGTTTCATTACCTGCATGGCTTTGAAAAGCGGCGTGGAAGGCTCGACGCAAACGTAATCGTCAGTTTCCATCAGGCTTACGCTGTCGGCGCGTGCTTTGTGAGACGCGTCGGTTTTAGCGACAGCTATGGGATGGTTTTGGTGGATGGCGGATTCACTTGACATCAAAAAAATGCTCCGAACACTACCGGAAGTGGCGAATTTGTCTTTAAAGCTGAAAAGATTCTAGCAGTAAAGCTGAGACGACTAAAGCGGGAAGCCTTTACTACGCATTCATATTTGTAGGCACATGTTATGCCGTGTGCCAACTATTTCAAACGGGTCACGAATCGTGAGCGGCATACAGCGCTTTTAGCTCCTTATCATAAGGCGACATCTCTACGAGCTTACCGATGATCCCAGGCAACACTTTCAACGTCTGATCGATCTCCGCTTCCGTATTGTAGCGCCCGAGCGAAAATCTGATCGAGCCCTGGGCCGCGGTGTAAGGCACATTCATCGCACGCAGCGTCGGCGACGATTCACGGGTAGTGGAATGACAAGCCGAACCGGTAGAGACGCAAATGCCTGCTTGATCAAGCTGCACCAGAATGTTTTCGCCTTCGACGTATTCAAAAGAAATATTTGCGGTGTTAGGTAAACGCTGCGCGCGATCCGGCGTGCCGTTCAAACGCGCGTTCGGAATCGTCCGTAATATTTCGTCTTCGAGTTTGTTTCGCAGACGCTCGATCTGAACATGGCCGTCGAAGTTTTTCGCCAGCGCGCAAGCCGCACCCAGGCCAACGATGTTTGGAACGGCAGAAGTTCCCGCACGCCGGCCGGATTCCTGGCCACCGCCAATAATGAATGACGGCAGCTTTAGTCCTTCACGAATGTAGAGGGCGCCGACTCCCTGCGGGGCATGCAGTTTGTGACCGGAAAGCGCAAACAGATCGACTTCACTGTTTTTCAGATCGAGCGGAATCTTGCCAACCGCCTGAACGCCATCAACGTGAAAAACTGCGTCTGAATTCTCCCGGATGATCTTACCGATCTCATTCATTGGAAACAGCACGCCGGTTTCGTTGTTAGCCAACATCACGGAAACAATTCCTGTATCGCGGCGCAGCGTTCGGCGCAAGTCAGCAAGATTGAGTTCGCCTGTTTCGTTTACCTCGAGCCAGGTAACTTCGCAGCCGATCTGCTCGAGATGCGCACAAAGGTTCCGTACTGCTTCGTGCTCAACGCGAGTGGTGATGATGTGACGGCGGGTAGCGTTCTGTTCGAGAAAACCGCCGATGGCCCAGTTGTCTGATTCCGAGCCGCACGAAGTGAACACGATTTCGCTTGCCTGCGCAGCGCCAATCAATTCCGCAACTTGCTCTCGGGCGAGTTCAACTGCGGCTTTCATACCTCGGCCAAGCGAATGCGCGGAAGACGGATTGCCATAGGTCTCAGTTAGAAAAGGCTGCATCGCCGCAAAAACTTCGGGCGCGACGCGCGTGGTTGCGTTGTTGTCGAGATAAATCATTGGTGGCTGGTAAATGGTGAATGGTAAATGGTGAATGGTCAACCAGCGTCGCGGATGATTGAAGGAAACGCTAGCTTGGTGGCGGCCATTTACTATTCACCATTTACCATTCACTTCTTCCAAGATATCTTCAATCAACGAATAACATGAACGACAGCCGGCGCCGGCATTGCAGGCACCCGTGACTGCTGCGATCGAATCAAGTTGTTTAGTCTGAATCTCGTTTTCAATCGTTCGTTCCGAGACGCCGAAGCAGGTGCAGATAAGCGCGTCGTCGCCGTCCCAATGATCGCGTACTGAGTCGCTGTAGGCGCGAATGGCCTCAAGCAAAGCTTCCGACGCGAGCAGCACACAGTCGCCGCGGCCGGCAGCCTCGGGACCCAGGCCGCGCTCAATTGTTTCCAAATCTTCGGCGAGCGCAGCGGCTTCGGCGGTAGTCTTGTTCTTGACCCGCTCAGTGAGAACAGACAACGCCGCTACCAAAACCGTGCAGCCGGCCACTTTGAATTTCGCGTCAACTATGTGCTGAGCTTCGTCTATGTGTAGCGAAACCCTTGCGACTGCGCCACAGGCGAATGAAGCTGAGCGCCCGGTGAAATTCGGAGTCGCCGCTTCGCCGTCGTTTTTTGGATTCGAGGATTGTTCGGCCGCAAGGCCGGCATCGACACGCATAAGAATCACTAAAAGGTATCATGATGGTTATCCCTGTGGTAACGCACTATCATAGGCGCCATGTTAGCTAAGTTTCGGGAACGCAGTTTAGAGCTCGAACACCTCGATAAAGGTGACTACACGGTCGAGGAATACGAAGGTTGTATCAGCGAACTTCAAAAAGTGAATCGCTGGCTCGGCGATGCGCAGGCGCTGAAAGATTCGTTGCTCAAGGAAGTCACGCGCATGAACCTGCAAAGCTTTTCGGTAATTGACGTTGGCGCGGGCTCAGGTGAGTTGCTGCGAGTAATCGCCGGCTGGGCGCGTGAGACTGGACGAAGAGCGTCCCTGACGGGCCTGGAACTAAACGCCCGTTCTGCTGAGGCGATTGCCAGCGAGTCCGTGGCTTTTGCTGGAATTAGCGCAGTGCGTGGCGACGCGTTTCGTTTGCCGTTTTCTGACAACACCTTCGACTACGCGATCTGCTCACTCTTTACCCATCATTTTAGAGACGATGGGGTCGTGAGACTGTTGCGCGAGCTAAGCCGCGTTGCAGCTCGTCGCATATTTGTTATAGACCTGCATCGTCATCCGGTCGCGTATTATTTCTACACCACCATTGGCCGGCTGTTTTTGCATAACCGCTTGATCCGCGAAGACGGCGCACTCTCGATCCTGCGAAGTTTCAAACCCAACGAGTTGCGGCAACTCGCACAACGAGCCGGCCTGGATGGTTCGCGAATTGAACGGCACTTTCCTTATCGGCTTGTATTGAGTACGCGAAAATAGGCCAGATTTTGGACTGCGGCGGCTTGACGCCGCTTTCCCGGTTCGAAAGAGTTGACTTCTTTGTTTTAACATTCGCCAGCGTAACCAAAAGCGGCGTCAAGCCGCCGCAGTCCAAAATGATCAGCGTTGCTAAAGAATTTGATGTGGCAATCGCAGGCGCCGGCCCGGCAGGGTCGAGCGCAGCCATTCGCCTGGCGCTGAATGGCGCGAGGGTTTTGCTGCTGGAGGAAAAAAAGTTTCCGCGCGCCAAACTCTGCGGCGAATTCATTTCGCCTGAGTGCCTCGGTCATTTCCAACAGCTTGGGGTTATGGACCAAATGCTTGCGGCAGGCGCCAACTCGCTTAGCGAAACTGTTTTCTATTCAACCCGCGGCCACCAGGTTGCGGTGCCGAGCGAATGGTTTACAGCCGGCGCGACTGCGCTCGGTCTCAGCCGCAGTGAAATGGACCAGCGCCTGCTCGAACGCGCCAGAGCGGTTGGCGTAACGGTTCTCGAAGGCGCGTATGTCGCGGGCCTGATTATTGAAAATGACTTTGTCTGCGGCGTGAAGGTGAAAACTTCCGCCGGCGCAACTGAATATCGAGCGAGCCTGACGATTGACGCGACCGGCCGGACTCGCGCGCTGGCCCGCCACTTTGATCCGAAGTCTCAGCGACAATCGAGCAAGCGCAGGCGGGGCCTGGTGGCTTTCAAAGCCCATCTGGAAAACACACGCGTCGCGCCAGGCGCTTGTGAGATCTATTTTTATCGCGGCGGTTACGGTGGTCTCAGCGAAATCGAAAAAGGTCTGAGCAACCTCTGTTTCATTGTTTCGGCCAACGACGTGCGCCGCCTGGGCTCAGATCCCGATCGAGTGTTGCGCGAAGTGGTGATGCAGAATGCGCGCGCCGCTAAAACGCTGGAGCAGGCGCGACTCTCTTCACCCTGGCTGAGCGTTTCGCTCGAAGGCTTTGGACGCCGCCAGTTGACGCCGGCAAATGGTTTGTTGACCATCGGCGACGCGGCGAGTTTTATTGATCCTTTCACCGGCAGTGGCATGTTGATGGCACTGGAAAGCGGCCAGGTAGTGGCCGGCGCAATTGCGTTGCGGCTCGGATCCGCAGGCGATGCGCAAACAGTTGAGTTGATTGCGAAGGAATACGAATGCGAATACATCCGCCGGTTTGATTCGCGCTTGCGCGTCTCGGGATTACTGCGTCGTGCGGCCTTCGTGCCACACCTGGCCGAAGCCGCCATACTCATTTTCGGGGGGAGCGCTAACCTGCGCCGGAAACTTGCGCGTGCCACTCGTCGCGCGAATAACAGTCAATCGACAGCCTCAATCAGTTGAAACCGGAGTTGATAGTTAGCCGTCTCTCTCGCAGTTCCTCGACGAAGCAAGAAAAGCTTGCCAGAAAGGGACTTTTTGGAGTAAAAGGGCTGAGCAATTTTCGTCTACGTGCGCTCCGGCGCCTTTCTCAAAGGTCGTGACTTCGGCGGCCGGATCGCTCCCCAGACTTAGCGCCCAGGTATCGTAGTTCGCGATTAGTTGGTGTAGCACGAACTCAGTTGATTGAAGTTCATCCATTTGCCGAATTCGCTCTTACCTTTAAGGAGAATGAAATGATGTCTGCGTTCCCGGCACACGCGCTGAAGATTACCCTTCGCTTTACCACGCTCTTGATCGTCACACTCATTTTCGCTCTCCTCGGCGCGGGCGCGGCGTTTGGTCAGTCGCAATCCAACGCTGCCGATGTTCAAGGATACATACGCGACCCTTCCGGAGCCGCAGTTACCGGCGCCACGGTGACGGTGCGAAATGGGGCGACAAACTTTTCGCGCGACGCAACCAGCAATGACGAGGGCTATTACCAGATCACAAATCTGCCACCGGGAAGCTATGAAGTAACAGTCGAGGCCAGCGGATTTTCAAGAGGTAGAATTGCCAGCGTTACCTTAACGGTGGGGCAGCGCGCCGATCTCGACATTCCCTTAACAGTTGGTTCGGTGGGAGCTACGGTCGACATTTCCACCGCCGAAGTTTCTTTAGTTGAATCGTCAAGCACGACGGTGTCGAACACCATCGATCAAAGACGCATCAACGATTTGCCGATTAACGAACGCAGCGCCACGGGATTCGCACTGACGCTTTCAACCGTGGGCCGTGACAACGGCCGTCCCATTGGGCCAGCGCCGACGTCGGGCTTGAATATCGGCGGCCAGCGCGGCCGTTCGACACTGGTGCAGGTTGACGGAGCGGACTTCACGGACAATTCAGTCAACGCCGCGCGCTCGACGGTTAGTCAGGAAGCGGTACAGGAATATCAAGTGGCAACGAACTCATACGCGCCCGAGTTTGGCCGAGCCACCGGCGGTATCGTCAATGTAGTTACCAAGAGCGGCAGCAACGATTTCCGCGGCAACTTATTTGGCTTTCTGCGTCACAAGTCGATCCAGGCGCGCAACGGTCTGGCGCCACTTATAGACAACGACCCGAACAAGAAGCCCGGATTTACGCGCGTGCAGTACGGCGCGACGCTCGGTGGTCCAATAGCTAAGGATCGAACTTTTTTCTTTACCAGTTTCGAACAACGAAGACGACAGGAGTCGGGATTTTTTACGAGCAACGTCAGTGCCGGACAGACTAGCAGCATTACCATTGGTGCTCCATTTCTACCATTCACCAACGTGTACTCCAACCTGACACCGGCCCAGGTGGCTTTCATTGGTGGCGAACTCGCGAGCGCCGATGCAGCGCGTATCGGTCGCGCCATTACTTATGCGACGTTCGCGTCGTCGGGCGGCCAAATCGGACTCAACGGCGTCAGCACGCTGGTCAGTCCGGGCGGCGCGATTCCAGCCGGCCAGGTAATCGGCGGTCGCTTCTTCATCTCAGGTGCTCCAGTTCCGACGTTAGCCAACAACGGCGCCGTCCCCGGCTTTACAACGATAAATGCCACTGGGCAGCCGATTGCTTTTCGAGGATTAAATAGTCTGTCACGCGTCTTTCCGATTTCGGAGTCAACCACTTTCTTTTCGGGACGCGTCGATCACAATTTTAGTCACAAGCAAGTAATGACGATGCGCTTTGGTTACAATCCCAGCAACTTATCAGGCATTCAGGACGAATCGCAAAACCAAACGGTGGGTCAAAATGATTTTTCGCGCACCGGCATTCAAAAACTTCGCGATCTATCTTTCGTTGCATCGCTCGCATCCACCCTCTCAAACACAACCGTCAATGAGGCGCGCTTCAATTTTGGTCGGCGCAAAGCTACTTTCGATTCGCAGATTCCCGGAACAGCCATCCAGATCATCGGCTCGGCTTTCCTTGGCTCAAATCCTTTCTCACCCGTTAATCGCACCGAGAAGCGTTATGAATTCACCGATACCTTGAACTGGATTCATGGCAACCACGCGTTTAAGTTTGGCGGCGACGTTGCCTTAATAAATATCAAAGCGCGTTTTGAGTTGAATTTCCCCGGACTCTTTAACTTTGGTGGAGTGCCGCAAAGCACCCTGGCTAACTTCATTCCAGGCCTGTCGACTGCGGCGCCGGCAATCACTCCGGTGCAATCCTATGGCTTAGGATTTCCCAGCGCCTTCA
>JBDTTW010000044.1:0-8401 GCA_039930405.1 bacterium | reverse complement strand
AGCACAATGAAAGGAAGCAGGATCACCCATGACAGGTGGAACTGCATGATCCAGCAAAGCGCCAGTCCCATCGCAAAGTTGGCCCACTTCAAAGGAACCAGGCCACGACTGAGGAACGGATAAGTTTCAATGGCGCAGACGAAAAACAAAATCGCTGCCGGCAACACGTAAGAAGGATTGTAAACCTGGGTGGAAATGTTCAGCGTCCATGGTGCGGTGAGCAACCATGACCAAACAAACCATTTGGGAATTTCCGGCAGCCGCCTGGTGCAATACCAGGCAAAGAAACAGAGACTGGCAAACGAGAGAAGGTTTACGAAGATGTAAGGCGCTTCCGGCACCGGCAGGATATAAAACGGCAGGCCCACAACCAGTCCTTGCAGAGCTCCGGGCACTTGAATTGTGTTGGTGACGTCCGGCCCAAAGTACGGCCACGCGCCGGTGGTAAAAAACTTCAGACCAATCAAATAGATCTGCTTCTCGTCTTCAACCTGCGTCCAGAAGTCCAGGCACAAACCAAACGCCAGCCGAAAAAGAAAAGCGAGTGCGAGCGCGACGACGAAAAGTATTTTCTTTCGTTGAGTTGAAGTCTCCATGCGGAGGAGGTAGCAGTTTTCGAGCTGGTAGTGCTTTTAATTTGGATTTCTCTCTGTGCGTTCTTTGTGTTCTCTGTGTTTCCGGGGGTGGATCCTTGCTAACGACTGCTCACCACCGAGGCCAGAAAACACGGAGGACCTACAGAGATTAATTAAGTCGAGACATTCCTTCAAGCCGGTCACGCTGACGACAAAACAATCGTAAAGCTCTTAGTTCAACTGGGTAATCTTGGGCATGCCGTCCGCGCCGCACACCCATTCGCCGTCTCTATTTTTGAAACACGCATATTTGTTGGCGACGCGTTTCCGCAATGTTCGATCTCGATACTGCTCGCAAACAATGTGCTCGCTCTTAACCTGATAAATTATCGCGTTGACTGGTGCAGCGTCATTAATGCGATAAGCGCCAACTGCCGGATCAACTCGCACGATGTTTGTAAACGGCTTACCAACCTGAAAGCTTAGAAATGTCACACCCAAATTCAACGGCGCGGAATTGGTGCCGTTCACAATGATGTGGTAAGCGTCATAAATCTTCCGTTTGAAAAGTTGTTCCGAGGCCTTCGCCGTTTTTGAACTATCACCGGGAGGAGGAGTAAAAGAGCAGTCTCCTGGCTGGACGTTGTTGTCGGTTTTGTTTTCTTCAGCCGGAGGCAGCGGTTGCGGCCTGGTCGTTTCGGCGCCGGCGTTTTCGGGCTGTCCTGCCTGGCGTTTCTTTGCATTGAGGACGCGCTCTTCCGCGGTGCGCAGGAAAAAAGTGTTCTCCCACCTCGGCGTGCTTTCCAGATCGTCGGCCCGGTAGTACTGGACATTACACTCTTCGTTTTCACCAGCGCCTCGGCATTCGAGAATCTTCGCTGTCATCCCGCCGCCGGTTTCCACCATCTCGCCGGGCGTAAATGTACGTCGCTGACCCTGAGCGAAGACTCGTCCCTTTGCGAACAAGGCAACCAGTAATACAAAGGCAACGAACAGACAAAGACTCAAGCTGCGAAGGTTTTTTGGATTTATCATTTGAACTCCTGAAGCGTGATGCGAACGCTGATTGGCAGTCTCTAAACCTTAGACGACCCGGCAGATTCCGGAGGCACTGAAAAGAAAGTGAGCAAAGCTCTATTCAGCGAAGACTATAGGCTCTGGCGCTGGGCTTGTATAGCAAGGCAGACTGGTTCCAGGGATCGGGTATTGCCGTGACCAAAACCGGCGCGGAGATCATTCTCCGCCGTAAGCTCGCTGCAAGGTCGCGGTATCAATCTTCTTCATTTGCAGCATGGCCGCCATTACCCGTTGCGCTTTCTGCGGATCTTTATCTCCAATCATCTCAATCAAAACCCTCGGAGTTATCTGCCATGACAAACCATACTTGTCTTTAAGCCAGCCGCATTGCGACTCTTGACCGCCAGCAGCAGTCAGCTTCTCCCAAAAGTAGTCGACTTCAGCCTGCGACTCGCAGTCGACGACGAAGGATATGGCTTCTGTAAATTTGAAATGCGGGCCGGCGTTAATTGCGACAAAGTTTTGTCCCTCAAGTTGGAACTCCGCGGTCATCAAGGAGCCTTCCGGTCTGCCTGCGGCTTGGGCGCTCGCACCGTGATACTTCGTAGTTTTCCCTACTTTGGAATTCTTAAAAAGAGAAACATAGAAATTGACTGCCTCTTCGGCGTTATTGTCGAACCACAGGAATGGCGTGATCTTTTGCATCTGAGTCTCCTTGAAACTCTGTTAAGAAATCTTAGCTGCTGTAGTCTTCGAATATTCTTCGCGGGATCTCGCAAAGTTATCTGATCCGGGTTAGCTGGGAGGCAACGACTTGCCAGCGGCCACGTCTCTTTAAGTATGTGTCCGTATAGCGATACTGCTCGGCAACCATCTGTCCCCTGTTACGATATCTGATTATTACCCGGCCAATGAGCACGGCAGTGTCACCATAAAGTCGCGCCTGCACATCCTCAACCTCAAACGCGTCGTCCGGCTGTGGCGGTTTCGCATTTCGTAAGCTCGCAACGTCTTCTGCCTTGGTTGTGACCTTGCCGTCGCCCTCGGTAAGGGTGAAGTCATCTGCTTCAATTCGCTCGAGAGCTGCCGCGTCATGTTTTTGGTAAGCATCCAACCATTCACGCTGCAGTTTCAGCAATTCCTGCTCAGTGCCTGTCTTCCTGGTTTGTTGGCTTACAGCAGGCAGCGCAAATGCCATGAAGGCAAATATTATCGCGAAGAGTTTCATCATTTTGTCCTCCCCGCCTCAAGTCTGCTGTGGGCGCCGCTTTAATTATTTGAATCTAAGTCGGCGCCCCCTAGCTCACTGCGGTGGCGCGAAGCCAGTGATCGGGTTGCCGTAGAAAGCGTCGGTCTTCCACGTCGCCGGGTTCCACTTGTCGGCGTTGCCCATCACGCGCACGGGCAGGAGGACCCTGTATGTCTTGAGCCCGTTCGGCAAGGACACGCCGTTGGGCGCGAAGTCGCCATCGGCGATTGAAAATTTCGTCTCGCGAACCTGCTCGCCCTTGTAGAACACTTTGACCACGTACTCGCCCGGCATCTGGTTGATGTAGATGTAATCCATGGGGCGGCTATAGTAGGGTCCCCCCTCGTCAACGACGAAGCGCACCAGCTTCCGCCACCGAAACTCCAGCAGTTGCCACGTGAGCGCCGGGTCGTTCCCGGCGTGCTTAGAAAAGCGCCGCTCGACCGAGTTGACGGTGCCGCCCTCGTCGGTCGTGGCGATCTGTTTGCCGTTGTGGAAAAGCTGCGCCTCAAGGTCAGAGGTGTTGACGCCGCCCTTGAACCACATCTGAATGCCAGGGTCGGCGAGCGGGCTGGTGGGGGTGTCGAAGTCTATGTTCGTGTAGCCGATGGGTAGGTTCCAATCATAGCCGACGTAGAAGTCGGCCCCGTTGGGACCGGAGACGGTCTCGGGCTTGAACTTGATGACTTTGAACTTTCCCTGAAAGGCGACTGAGTTGTCGCGCAAGTTCGTGATCTTGATGCCGTACATACCCGGGGTGACGACGGACTTGCCCTTGTCCTTGTCGTTCTCCCACTGGCTCTCCAACAGGTAGAAGGGGCCATCCCACTTCTGCTCCAGGGTCTCGCTGTACCAGGGCGAACCGTCCGGCATGGAGTAGTCCGCCTTGAAGCGCAGCTTCGCCTCGCCCCCGTATGCGACCTGGACCTTTACGTGCGGGTACCAGCTCGTGTAGCCGCTCACCTTCGGCATCTTCCAGTAGAAGTCCTGCGTGTCGGTGCTGATCTCCAGCGACTCGGGCAGGAGCACCGGCGACTCAGGCGCCACGAACCTCTTCGCATAGGGGCCGCCGGACGACGGCGTCGCCGACGCCGCGTTGCGACTCTCATTTTGCGGCCGCGAAGGCTGCGCCGCGGGCTGCCCGTCCTCGGCCCCGGCCGGTTGCGCTGCCGGGGTCGGGGTCGGCTGCGGTTTCGGCTGGCCGGGTCTGGGAATCTTCGGCAGTTTCGGAAATTGAGCCGAGGCGGTTTGCGAAATGACAAAAACGACAACTAAAAACGCGACCGCACACAATGAATTCCGTTTCATCTTCATTCTCCTTCGTAAAGTTTGATGGCTGATATGCTGGATACCCGACACACAATTCGCGTTGCCGTTTTGTTACTCTTCGGCAGAATCTCAATCGGAGAGTTATGACACTGCGCCCCGCTTTAAGGTAAAGCCGTGAAGCCCGTGAGTTGCGTACTTTATAACGGAAACGGGAAAGGGGCAATGACTTCCACACCTACGCCCCTAAAGCTGTCTAACGACCGAATTTTAATATCCTCATCAACCGATGTTTGTTCGGCCAAACCCGAGAAGGCCGTTTGAATGCCATACACGTCCGACAACCTTTTCTCGCATCACGGATGCAGGGACACGCGATAGAGCATGAAGTCGCCGACGCGCGTGCCCGCGTCGCGCTCGTACCAGCGCTCAAGATTAGTGAAATCAATTTGCGGGGCGGCAGGCGTGACGACGTAGGCGAGCGGCAGCTCGACGGCATCTGCGCGCGTGAAGCGGGCGATGTAATCGGCAGAGGCGCGTGCTTCGCGTTGCCCGTCCGCGGCACGTTATGAGATTGGGACACAGGAAAACTTCATCCACGAAACCACACGAAAATGATACGAAGCAAAACCCACGAACAGTTCGTGTATTTTCGGGTTGCTTCGTGTGATTTCGCGGCGCATCTTTTTCCACCTTTGTCCCAATCTTGTGAGGACTGATTTAGTAATGAGATTGCCGTTGAGGCTTATGGGAATCTTCTTCAATTGCGTGATTGTAAAGCGTAAGAACATGGCGAAGTGATTTTATCAAAAGACTCCCATCACATAACGGAAGCAGCATAACGGTTGAGTTGACGTGGCGGCGTGAATTCAATCAAGCATCGCCGGATGAATCAAGTTGCGAAACACGCTCCCGCCGCTCGCGTCCCACGATTCGTTGGGCCGCGGTCTGGCGAGCCAAAGCGATGGCCACTATCACTTGCCTTTTAGCCCATCCCGAAAGGCAATCGCTTCAAGTTCCACCCGGACAGCATCCATCACGGGAACCACTGGCCGCGCTTCGAATACAAAAGCCGGCAACATCGAGCAGAACTTGTGAACCGCCAACGGATCGTCGCAATCCAACATCATGTATCCGCCCCAGTCACCCACTCGTATAACGAATAATTCGATCTTGAAATTGTCGGGTGCCTTCCATTGAGTGAAAACTTCCAGTATCCGCTTCTGCGCATTCTCGTATTCGATAGGTGAACCTTGCGAGCGTTCGGACCAGGTGAGCATGTATTTCAATGGGATTCTCCTTTATCGGGTTGATGTCATCGGAAGGTTAGCGTTCTAAGCGGCCCAACGGTTGAATTGACGCGGCGGCGCGAATAGAAAATCCCCAATTCGAAATCCGAAATTCAGTTGCTCCCGCCGCTCCGGTCCAACGATTTGTCGGGTCGCGTCGATGCTCCTACTAATGCCGTCTAAGTCAGACTTCCGAACCCAAAAGGTGCTGAGGTTTATGGGCATGTTTCGCTGAGAATTGAAGTTCATTTCATATATGCCTGTGTTCGAATCAAACCGCATTCTGTCCGGGAAGATCACCGAGTCAATGACCTGACCCGTCGTTCTGATCGGCAAGTGAGCGTAATCGTCACCTGCGAGAGAGGTGAAATCCCAGCCCGGCGGACTTAGCAGCGACTTGCCGAGACGAGCATTTTCGGTCGAGAGCTCCGTAATCTTTAACCAACGATCCTTCAATTTGTCGTGCACGAAGAAAGCCGGCTCATTTTCGTCGCTGGGATAATTGGGCGCGGTAAATTGATAGTAGTCGTCGGAAAATATTTCCCGGTGCCAAGTAGGTTCGCGCTCAAGGACAACCGCCTTGAGGGTTGGTCGCGAAAATTTCATCTCGGTGCCACGACCAGGCGCGACAGCCAAAAAGCAAATCACACTGATGAGAATTGATGCGAATTTCATGGGGCACCTCATTAGCGACCCAACGGTTGAGAAACTATGAAGCCGGGTCTCCCAAAGTCGATTTGAAAGTTGGACAATGTCCAACGTTGTAAACGAGTTTGGCCCTTGCGGGTTGACTCAAAATCTGACTCAAGAAGGAGACTCCGGCGATGAAGATTCTGGCATTGGACCTTGGCAAATACAAGACCGTAGCGTGTGATTATCAGGCGGAAACAGCCGAGCACAATTTTGCCACTGTGGCGACGACCCCCAAGGGTTTGCATGACTTGATAGTGGACCGGGAGCCCGACCGGGTGGTGATTGAGATCTGTTCGATTGCCGGCTGGGTCTGTGATTTGGTGCGCACGCTGGGAATCGAGATTGAGGTCGCCAACACTGCCGACGAGCGGTGGCGCTGGCGCAAAGTAAAGCAGAAGAGCGATCGGCGCGACGCTTTGAAAGCGGCGCAGCTCTCGGCCGTGAATCAACTACGCACCGTCCACGTACCGCAAGTGGAAGTACGGCAATGGCGAGCGCTGATTGCTTATCGCCAAAAGCTGGTGCAGCGACGCACGCGCATTAGGAATCACATCCGTGATCTGTTGCAGCGCGAAGGGGTGATCTTGCCGCGGGGACGGAAAGCCTGGACCGAGGTCGGTCTGAGCGATTTGCAAGCGCAGGTCAAACCGTTAGCAGAAGTGCTACTCAACGAGCTGTGGCGCGGAGAGTTGGGAGTTGAGTTAGCACAACTCACCGAGCTGCAGTTACAGATCCAAACTGTGGCCGCGAAGCTGGATGAACTCGGCGCTGCTGATGGTCGCGTGCAATTACTGCGCACCATTCCCGGCGTCGGCCCGCGTCTGGCCGAAGCGGTAGTCACCATGTTTGATGACCCGGCGCGCTTTCGTCGCAGCGGCGCAGTCAGCGCTTATATCGGCATGGTGCCGAAACAGTTCGACTCCGGCGAGAGCGAACGCTCAGGCCGAATCACCAAACAAGGCAATCGGTTGGTGCGTTCGTTGCTGGTGGAAGTCGCCTGGGCCAGTCTGCGGCACAACCCCTGGGCGCGAGAAACTTATCAGCGCATCCATGCCGGCAAGAAGTCGCGGAAGAAGACCGCGATCGTAGCGGTGGGCAGAAAACTGTTGGTACGTTGCTGGGCCATGCTGCGTGACCAGACTCCCTGGCGCTGGGATTCAAAGGTCGCCTGAGACTGTGGTTACGGCCACCGAAGAGAAGTAATCGCGGCTCTGAGGACCAGGGGGAAACGGCTTAACCAGCTTGGGTGGTTTCACTCAAGCTCGAGTGGGAAAAGAGAAGGTTCGCAAACTGATTGAGATGACGAAAAGCTTGGGCGTCAACTTGAGGGCAAACCTTGTGGTTGAGAATAAGCTTCGTCGCACCGTTGAATGAGACCACGAAAAGCAATCAATCCAAGTTGCTCGTGGAAACTCGGATAGAAGGGTGAACCAATCAACCCGAATCGCCCTCTTGACCCGACCCGGCTTCATAGAAGTTGACGCGGCGGCGCGAATCAAAGCACCCTTCGCCGCATCAAGCAAGTTGCGAAACACGCTCCCGCCGCGCGCGTCCAACGACGTGTTATGCTTCGGCGTTGCGTTGAGAATTCACCCTCAGCAATAAAGACATCAGCCATAAGAAAAGGAGAGCATTGATAATTTGTGGCACTTTGCGTAACCACCAGTTGGTGAATATGAGCCCGTTGATAAGCGGCAGTGACAAACCATCCCTGCTCAGTTGCATTTGAATCGGCAATTGAATGGCGGCAGTGGAAGCCCAGATAATAAGTTGAAGCACGACCGCAAGCCAGATTGCCCACTGTGGGATAGGAGCTGGCCTGAACCACAGGAGAAGAATTGTCAATATGGTGGTGATGAGCATCGGAATTACCATGTAGCCGATGATCAGTGGGCTAAGAGCCTGGTGATATGCACGGAACTCATTCGCCCCGATCAGACGCCATGTCGGATAGTTGACGAAGCTTTCCACAAAGGACGCGCCAACGCCGTAGAACACTAGCGCGAAGGAGATCAGGAACAGCCAAATCGAAGTTTCGTTTGATGTTTGCATCTTCGTCATTCTCAAACTCGGAGAAGCATAACGCCTGCCTTCAGCTGCGGCGCGCGATCAGCATTCAAGCTGAACGAAAGCAGTTACTTGAGAAGCATGCTATCGCGCCGTCAGCTGCAAGGCTTTGTTAGACGACCTTTGCCCGCTAATTCAGGCGGGGCGGGTCAAAGAATCGCTACTCGCAGGACTTCAGTGATCGGAGAGCATTACTTCTTCGCATTACGCGGGTCATCCGCAGGATTGACGTAGGTAAAAATCCA
>JBDTTW010000043.1:0-3421 GCA_039930405.1 bacterium | reverse complement strand
CGTCACCTCTTCTGCGGTGGTGTAGTAATCACGATGCTTGAGCAATAGCCATTGCCGATCACGCGTCTTGACCAGCACCCAGGAGCCTTTCAGTTTCTCTCCGTTCAGGGAAAACTTTAACTCCCCTTTGCGCAGCGCCGCGCTGACGTCGTCAGTATTCTCAGGTTCGTAAGTACCAATGTCCCAAACCATGACCGTGCCGCCGCCGTATTCGCCTTCCGGTATCACTCCTTCAAAGTCCGCGTAGTCAACCGGGTGATCTTCGACTTGCATCGCGAGGCGCTTGACGGTTGGATCCAACGAAGGTCCTTTGGGTACCGCCCAGGACTTCAGAACGCCGTCAGCTTCAAGCCTAAAATCGTAATGAAGCTGGGTGGCGCGATGCTTCTGAACGACGAACAGGCGGCCGCTCTTCGTGCGCTTCTTCTCGGGCCCCGGCTCCGGCGTCTTATTAAACTTTCGTTTCTTCTTGTATTCGGTTAGAGATGCCATTGGGAAACGGTAACCTAAAGCGTTGCTTTAAGTGTTGCGGATAGTTGAAGTTTTCTAAGCGGATCCAACCGCAGCAGCCTCGGGTGCGGATGGCTGCGCTTCGAAGAGTTCATTCTGAATTGGATCGAGACCAAGCACTTCGCGAACGCGGCCAAAGCTGCGACGGTGGATGGGTAACGCGCCGAGTTCCTTCAGAGTGCGACAATGTTCAGGTGTTGGATAACCCTTGTGCGAGGCAAACCCGTACCCGGCGTAGAGCGCGTCCAACTCAAGCATGTGAGCGTCGCGCGTGGTCTTGGCAATTATCGAAGCGGCGGCAATGGTAGCGGAAAGCGCGTCGCCGCGGATGATACCGCGCTGCGGCACGGGGCATTGCGGAATCTTGCGCGCATCGACCAGCACGAAGTTTGGCGCGCA
Source organism: bacterium (assembly GCA_039930405.1). GTDB lineage: Bacteria > Acidobacteriota > Blastocatellia > Pyrinomonadales > Pyrinomonadaceae > PSRF01. The sequence continues at coordinate 2,512 of JBDTTW010000043.1, read as the reverse complement.
GCTCAAGCCCAGCAGCGCGCGCTGCATGGCCAACAATCCGGCGTGATAGATGTTAATGCGATCGATTTCCTCGACTTCGGCAAAGCCGACGGCCCAGCACACCGCATCCTGTTTAATCTGAATCGCGAGCTCCTCGCGTTTTTCATGATCGAGAATCTTTTTGGAATCGTTCAGGCCGCGTAGTTTGTAATTCTGCGGCAGAATCACTGCTCCGGCTACTACCGGACCGGCTAACGGCGCCATTCCGGCTTCATCCACCCCGGCAACCAAAGCATAGCCCTGAGCCCACAACTCAATTTCAAAGCGCAGCAGGGTGTGAAGCCTTTGGCCTTCGGAACGATTGCTGCGATAGCGTTTACGAATTTGCTTTGCAAGTTGGTGCGCGCCGTTGCGATTGTCGCTCTCCAGCGCCTCAAGCAAACCTCTCGGTACACGACGACGGCGGTCGAGAAAGATCTTCCGTAATTCCGGAATAGGTTTGTGGAGTAGGTCTTCTAGCGTCGGCATTTTTTGCGTTGCTAAGTGTTCGACTTGCTGCAGACGTAAACAGAAGTGGTATTCTAAAACGAAAGTTCGTGCGGCGGCGAGTGTTCCCGGTTATAAAAAACAAATTGCCCCGCGGAGCACATTGGTAAAACCTTGCGCATCTACAACCTTTCCCGAAAACAATTCCGCTTGCTTGGCTTTCTCCCGCTGCTGTTTTTCTTAGCCCAAGCCACTCATTACTGGCAGGTCAACCAACTCGGTCACATGCTGTGGATGTGTAACATCGGAAATCTGTTATTAGCGTTAGGAATTTTTTTTGAACAGGCGCTGCTGATTCGAATTGCAGTAATTTGGAGCGTGCCCGGCCTGGTCGTCTGGGGTCTTTACGTGGTGCCCACGTGGGGCATGTTGGTGACCGGAAAGATGAGCCTTTCGGAGTTTTATGGGGTCGTCTCTTCAACGCTGGCGCATTTGGCCGGATTGTCGATAGGCATTCTTGTGCTCAGGAGAGTAAAGATGAATGCCAGCGCGTGGGCTTATGCTTTTGTTTGGTACCTCATTATCCAAGGCGCCTCACGCCTCCTAACCCCACTGGCAATGAACGTCAATCTCTCGCAACGCGTTCAGGATGGTTGGGAAACAACCTTTAGCAGTTACGGGAAATTCTGGTTGCTGCTGAGTGCGCTGGTCGCCGCCTGTCTCTGGCTGCTCGGCTTCCTCCTCAACCGCCTTTGGCCGGCGGCCCCTGAGACTAGATGATCCTTCATTACTTGTGGAACTGAAACTGCCTTAAGATTTCCCTCATGCCAAAGTCGCGACAGGAACTGCCCTGGTGGTTGGAAGTCGGTTCAGAACTCTGTCCGGCATGCAATCACCTGTATTTATACGAGACGGAATATCGTTGCTTTGATTGCGATGGACCACTCTGTCCGATGTGTGTAGTGGAAACTACGGCAGTGCACATTTCCTGTCCCACCTGTTGTGACAAGCCAAAAGTCGAGGTTGCCTGAATTATGGCTGGACGCGCGATCTGGAAAGGCGAGTTGAAGATTGGTGCGACGAAGATTCCGGTGAAGCTCTATTCCGCGGTCACCGATCGCACCGTGCGCTTTCATCTGCTGGATGACAAGCACTTGCTGCGGGTGAAACAACACATGGTAGACGCGGACTCGGGTGAGGAAGTCACTGATCAGGAATTGCAGAAGGGCTACGAGATCGAACCGGGCAAGTTTGTCATTCTTACGGACGAAGATTTGGAAAGTCTCGAACCGAAGCCTTCTCGCGAGATTGAAGTGGCTGAGTTCGTGCCGCCGGAGTCGATTAATCAGCAATGGTATGAACGTCCGTATTACCTCGGCCCGGATGGCGAGGTCGAGGCCTACTTCGCGTTCGCCGAGGCGCTTGAAAATCGCGAGCGCGAGGGAATCGCGCGCTGGGTAATGCGGAACAAGCCATACATGGGCGCGCTGCGTCCGCAGGATGGATATCTGGTTCTGGTCGCCTTGAGAAATGCCGCGGAAGTTATTTCCGCGCGCGAATTGCCAAAGCCTACGGGCCGCGCACCGTCCGCAAAAGAACTAAACATGGCCAGGCAACTAGTCGGCATGCTCGAGGGAGAGTTCAACGCGGCTGAGTTTGAAGACGAATATCGCAAGCGGGTCAGGGAATTTATTGAGCGCAAGGCCAAGGGCCACAAACCCAAACTTCAGGCGATAAAAACAAAACGCAAGACGACGTCACTCGATAGTGTTCTGGCCAAGAGCCTGGAGAGGCTAAAGAAGGAGAAACGCGCTGCCTAAGAAAGCGAGAAAACAGGTTCAGGAGACGGACGAGCAGGCCCGGGTGCGGCCATTTTGGTCGGGCACACTTACCTTTGGGCTCGTTAGCGTTCCAGTGAATTTGTTTCCGGCCAACAAGTCCAGCCGCCCGTCACTACGCATGCTTGGAGACGAGGGTGCGCCACTCCAGCGTCGTTACTATTCGCAAAAGACGGAGAAGGATCTGGCTGCGGACGAGCTGGTGCGCG
>JBDTTW010000042.1:0-7331 GCA_039930405.1 bacterium | reverse complement strand
CATTCGCCGACTATGCCGAGATGTGCCGCTATCACCAGACTTCTCCCGACTCACATTTCACTCAGGGCCGCATCTGTTCGCGAGCGAACGAGCAGGGACGCATTACGCTCAGCGACCTGCGTTTCATTACCACATCCAATAGCGGCGGCGGGCAGGTTCGCCAGGAGCGAACCTTAACAAGTGAACGCGATCACGCTGACGTACTACGCGAGTACTTCGGCATAGTCATGTGAACTTGATATTGACGGGCTCACTAGCGAAGAGTTTTCGCGGCTGCGAGAATTTCTTCCGGCCGGGCGCGCACCCAGTAATTCTCCGTTAGGTTGAGCCAGCGCACGGTACCCGAAGAATCCAGGAGAAACTCAGCCGGCCGCGCAATGTCCTGCCCACTAATTCCGGCACCGGCGTGGACCAGGTCATAACGACGAATCGCTTCCGCTTTCGGGTCGGAAACGAAAGGGAATGTGTATCCGGCTTTCTCGCAGAGGTCGCGGTTGATTTCCGGACTGTCCACGCTGATCGCAACCGGTCGAATCCCCGCCTGGTAAAACTTATCCAAACTCTCTTGAATGCTCCGCAACTCGGAGTTGCATGACGGTCACCAATAGCCCCGGTAGAAGATCAGCAACGCTCCTTTTGGAGCCTGGCCGTTGATTGGCGACGAAAGCAGCGCCGCCAACGTTACGGATTTGTTATTCGTATCGGCCAGCGTGAAGTCAGGCGCCTTCTGCCCCACCTGAGGAGCGCCGTGAGCGGCAGGCAGCCAGCGGGCCATGATGAACGTAGAGAAAACAAAGAGCGCGAGGACGAGGGCGCTAAAGGTTGCGAGCAGCGACGCCGCGATCTTCGATCGTTTTGGATGACTGTGTCCGGGCGCGAACGCACGGCGGAAACCGATTACCAAAAGGATTGCCGCGATTGCGAACAAGAGTAGGTTGGCCCAGGGGAAATCGCGCGTTATGGGCCAGTGGGAAAAAACAAAAGGATAGCTGACCAACGCTATCACGCTCAGCAGAAACCCTGCCCACGCCGACCAGTTAGACCTTCGCATGATTAAGAATCTCTATTTTCCACCCGTCGCATCCGTCCAATCCCGCGCGCCAGTTGATAGTTTTTTGAGTGGCACAGACTTTAGGCTGTGGCTGCTAACGAAGACACAGACTGAAGTCTATGCCACTCAGTCCAGGAGCTACCGAAACTGATTGTCGTCGGCTGATGGTCCATAAATAGCGGGGACCTTGGCACCGAGTAGCCGCAGGTAGACGGTCATCTGACCGCGGTGATGCGCCCAATGATTAAAGGTGTCCTGAATCATCTGATAGCGCGGCGCTTCCATAACCACTTTCCCGCGAGCGAGCAGACGCCAATTAGTCAGCAAATGCTCATCGCTGGTTTTATCAAAGGCCGAACGCGCGGCGGTGGCGGATTTGTCCAGGGCGGCGATCAATTCGGCGCTTGTGTCCAGGCGTTTGTGTTCCAGCTTTGACTCGCTTGGGGCAGGTGCAACATCCAACTCGGCATCCGTGATTTGCAGACCAATCCAGGTAGGAATAGTGGCGACCATGTTTGCCAGGTAGCCGAGAATCATGGACTTCTCGTGCGGCTTCCAGTCGTACTTGCCTTCGGGCATTTGTTCCAGCGCGACGCGCGAACGTTCCACCTCGCGATCCAATTCTGCTTGCAGGTATTCTGTTAGTTTCATGTCACACATCGTAAATCGTAAAGCGTGAATCGTAAACCGGAGCCGTTACAGATGACCGCAAATGACTTGTGCGTTACGATTCCGATTATGTTCACGAGAGCCATTGTTCGTCCTCCGGCGTCAAACTTTTCTCAAGGTCTAACTACCGCCGCCTTGGGAGCACCTGATTACGAACGTGCGCTGCGACAGCATCGAGAGTATTGCGCCGCGTTGGTGGATTGCGGCTTGAAAGTAATCACGCTGGCGGCCGACGAAAACTATTCAGACTCAACCTTCGTAGAAGACACGGCGGTTCTGACTGATCGTTGTGCCGTGCTTACGCGGCCCGGTGCGCCAAGCCGCGCAGGCGAAGTTGCAAGCATGCGAATGGCGCTTGCTGAATTCTTTCCCAAGCTATCCGCGATTGCAGCGCCTGGAACTGTCGATGGCGGCGATGTCTGTGAAGCCGGCAATCATTTCTTCATCGGACTGTCGGAAAGAACAAACGCAGCGGGCGCGCAGCAGCTAGCCGAAATGCTGGCGCGATTTGGTTACACATCCAGTTTCGTGGACATTAGAAACGAAAGCAGCCTGCTGCATTTGAAAAGTGGCATTGCTTACCTCGGCGACAACCACCAGTCCACGCGGGCTGCCCGTGCGGGGACCCCGGATCGCTTGGTGGTGACTGAAACATTTGCGGGCCGCACCGAGTGTGCTGGTTACGAATTAATCGTCGTGAATGATGCTGAGGCGTATGCAGCCAATTGCGTCAGAGTAAAGGATTACGTGTTGGTAGCTGCCGGATATCCCGCGTTCACGGGAAAGTTGCAAGCGTTAGGTTATCAAACGATCGCGCTGGAGATGAGCGAGTTTGAAAAAATGGATGGCGGCTTGAGCTGTTTGTCCCTGCGCTTTTGATTCGTTGCCAGCGAAAGGCAGTGCCGGCTCTCGTGTATTATGTTGCAATAACATTTTGGCACGCAAAAGTCCTTTCGACGATATTTAGTTTCGCGTCTAACCCCGATCAGGTGAAATGCTGATTCAACAGAACATCGCTCAGTCGTTCCATTCGCCGGTTGTGTTGCTGGCGCTGGGTGCGATCGCCTGCGGGCTGCTTTACGTGCTGTGGCGCGAAGTGAGAAAGATTCCTGCCAAACTTTTCACGCTCATGGCTACGGCGTTCGTCGACATGCTGGGCCTGTTGATGATCATTCCGCTGCTGCCGTTTTATGTGAAGACGCTGGGTGGTTCGGGCGTCGATGTCCTTGGAATACATCTCGGCATCGGCATGATCATTGGCTTTATCGTCGCGTCCTTCACGCTCGCACAATTGTTGAGCGCGCCGTTGTGGGGTCATTTTTCCGACCGCGTAGGGCGGCGTCCAACTTTGCTCATTGCGTTAGGCGCAGCCGGGATTGCCTATCTGATTTTTGGTTTTGCTCACTCGCTGCTCTTGCTGTTCCTGTCGCGCGTGGTGCAGGGCGCGGGTGGCGGAACGGTCGGCGTGATTCAGGCGTACGTGGCCGACTCGACCGATCCGAAAGATCGCGCGCGCGCACTGGGATGGCTCTCGGCCACAACAAATCTGGGTGTGGCATTGGGGCCGGTGCTCGGTTCATTTGCCCTTGCCTTGGGCAAACGCGACCTGCTGCCGGGAGCGAGCACCCTGCAGCTGGGCCACGCTGCACCGGGCATCATGGCCGCGGCGCTTTGTCTGCTGAACATGATCTTTGTGGCGCGTTATCTGAAGGAGTCGCGTGACTTCACTGAGAAGGCGAAGGCTGGCGAAATAGTTCAAACTTCGCGTCAGGCTATTTGGCGCGTCGTCTCGCATGCGCGCGAGCCTGCTTCACGACTCATCTGGATCTACGCGATCGCCATCGGCGCTTTTCAGGGAAGTTTTTCGGTGCTCGCGTTGTTTTTGAATGCGCGCTTTCAGGTTACCGAACAAACCATTGGCTACTTCTTTATGTACGTCGGTTCCATTTCAGTGTTCGCGCGCGTGTTGCTGTTGGGACGGGCCGTTGATTGGCTGGGCGAGGCGAATCTTTCGCGTCTGGGTCTGGCGCTGTTGGCAGCGGGCGTGTTGGGCATGCCCCTGGCGCGAAATTTGGGAATGCTGGCCATCGCGGTGGCCTTGATTCCGTTAGGCACTGCCTTCACGTTTCCCTGTGTCACCGCGCTCCTGTCGCGCGTGATCAGCCAAAGAGAGCGCGGCCTGTACATGGGTATGCAGCAGACGTACGGCGGAATCTCACGCATCATCGCGCCGCTGTTTTTTGGTTGGGCGTTTGACAGGCTGGGCGTCTCGTCGCCCTACTTCTTCTCAGCGGCGTTCATTGTGGCCACGATTTTCCTCGGCTTCGGCCTGGACAAATATGCGAGGCCCGCTCGCGCTGCCGAGCGCGAAACGGCCGCGGCTCAAAAGCAGGAAGCGTAGTAAAGCAAACTGTTGTTTGCGTTGGTTGGTTACTCCTCAGCTTAAGTGAATGATTAGCAGGGACTATCGTCGCCGCGATTCCGGCGAGCGTTCAACCTAACGGCGAGCAAGCTTAGCGCAATGAAGATGCCTAAAAGCATCCCGGTCACGCCATCAATCAGGTCACCCAAATGACCTGGGCCCGGATGCAGAAACCAGCGCGAGAGGCTGGCGAGTAAAAAACAAACCATGGCCAAACGAATCATGGCTTTGGGTTCCTGGAAACTGTTTCTAAAAAGCATGGTAATTCCTTTCAGGTGAAATATTGGATCTGACGCCGGCGAGTGTCAAGTGAGCAGGAGTGTAAAGCAAACTGTTAGTTTGCGGTGGTTGCCGACACTCAGTTGAGTATCAACGCTCCACCGCAAACTAACAGTTTGCTTTACGAAGCAACGCCCGACGAAACTCGAAACATAATGACTTTCATCTAAAGTGGAGACTCCAGAATGGATAAGCGGACCTGTCAGTTAGCTGTGGCGTTGTTAACGATTGCCCTCGCGAGCGTCTGTGTTCAAGCGCAGACGCTTTCGCCTGATGAACAAAAGATCGCGAGTTACATCGACGCGCACCAGGCAGAACAAATTGCGCTGATCGAAAAGGTCGTTAACCTGCAAAGTCCGACGGAAAACATAGCTGGCGTGAAACAGGTTGGCATGGTCTTCAAGACTCAGCTCGAAGCGCTCGGCTTTACGGCTAAATGGATTGACATGCCGGTCGATATGAAACGCGCGGGCCATCTATTCGCGGAAAGAAAAGGCACAAAAGGGAAGCGGCTGCTTTTGCTGGGCCACATCGATACCGTCTTGAGCGGAGAAAGGTTTAAGCGCGAAGGCAATCGGGCGGTTGGCACTGGCTCGGTAGACATGAAGGCCGGCGATGTCGTGCTGGTTTATGCGCTGAAGGCGCTCGACGCTGCCGGCGTTTTGAAGGACACGCGCATCGTTGTCATGCTGACCGGCGATGAAGAGACTGCCGGTCGCCCTTTGGAAATCAGCCGCGGCGACATGGTTGCCGCAGCGAAGAACGCGGACCTGGCCTTGAGTTTTGAGTCTGCCGCCGGCAATCGCGCGACGGTGGGCCGCCGCGGCTCGAGCAATTGGACCATCGAGGTGACCGGGCAGACCGGTCATTCAGCCGGCATCTTTCGCAACGACGCCGGCGCCGGCGCGATCTTTGAAGCGGCTCGCATCCTCGATCAGTTTTATGAAGCGTTGCACCAGGAAAAGTATTTGACGTTCAATCCCAGTGTGATTGTCGGCGGCACTCAAGCGGCGCTTAAGGTCACGGATGGAACGGCCAGCGGCAAAACGAATGTCATTCCGGCAAAGGTGTTGGTGACGGGCGACTTGCGTTTCATCAGCGAAGCACAGAAAGAAGCCGCGCGCGCAAAGATGCGTGACATTGTGGCGCATAACCTGCCGCGCACCGGCGCCAGGATTACTTTCGAAGATCGGTATCCGGCGATGACGCCAAATGACGGAAATTATCAACTGCTAAAACAGTTGGACCAGGTAAGTCAGGATTTAGGTGCGGGGAAAATGGAGGCGCTCGACCCGGGTGAGCGCGGCGCTGGCGACATCGCTTTTGTTTCTCACCTGATTCCGGGGCTGGACGGTATTGGCGCGAGCGGCGGTGGCGCGCATGCGCCGGGTGAGTTTGTGGAGTTGGATTCGTTACCGTTGCTGACGAAGCGAGCAGCGTTGTTGATTTACCGCCTTACTCGATAAGGGTCAGTAGTCAGTAGTCAGTTGTCAGTTGTCAGTTGGAATAGCACGCTGAACCACTGACTACTGACTACTGACAACTGACTACTGCCCAAGCGCACAGATCAGCATTTCCAGTTGCAGCCTTGCGCCTTTCGGTCCACCGCCTGCCAGTGAAGTCTTAAGTGCCAAATCCGCGTCCGCAATTAGTTTGAGGTCGCGCGCAATGCCGGCCGCGTCGCGTCGTTGCAAGGTATTAAAGAACGCATCTTTCTTTTCGTACGATCCATAAACCAACCGGCTCGCTTCGTCTCTGCGGCCTTGTCTCATTAGCTCCTTAGCCAATGCCAGGCGGTGATAGTTGCTGGCAATCAAGCCGATCAGCATTACCGGCGCCACGTTGTCTTCGATCAAGTGATGCAGCGTCATTAGCGCGCGCCGGCGATCACCGGCAATCAACTGGTCCCCCAAGTCAAAGTTCGACAACTCGCGCGAATGGCCAATCAATTCCTCCACCATCTGCAGGGTGATGGTGCGCGTGTCCAGTGCCGCGGCGGCGAGTTTTTCCAGTTCTGAGTTAAGCCTCTGCAGATCAGTGCCGCCCAGGCGAACGATTTCGCTGAGCACGCGATCGTCTGCCGCAGTCTTTAATTCCTGCAAACGCTTTCGCGCCCACGCTTTTGCTTCCGCATCCTTGACGGCGGCAAACTCAACCACCGTACAAGAGCTGAGCAATGTCCTGGTCAGTTTTTTGCGCTTGTCTAAATCGTCGGCGATGAAAATCACCACGCTCGCAGGCGCAGGCCTGTTCAGATAACGAATGATGAGTTCTTCATCAGCCTCGCGCAGTTTGCCAAAGTCCCTGATTCGCACGACGACACGCTCGGACATCATCGGCAGTTGTTCGGCCACGGCGATCGCTGCGCTCGCACTTTCGGAAAGCAAACTGAAAGATGATTCGTTGAACTCGCGTAACAGGGTTCCGGCCAGCGCTGTTTCCGTGATCGCGCGCGCCGCCGACTCGCGCAGGTAGGTTTCGCAGCCCGTTAACAAATAGAGGGACGCGACACGTCCAGCTTTGAGCGAGGCGTCGAGTTGCGGGCGCGTGAGCGAAGTCATTTTTTGATTTGAATCGCGTTGGTCAGGGTCGAGACGATGCTTTCGGCGAAGTTGCGGGCCATGCGCTCCACCGCCGGGTCTTCTTCGTTGAAGAAATTCCGCGGGTCGTTCGCAAATTCGTACTCGCCGCGAAACACGAAGTTTTGATTGTCGTAGAGCACTTTGTTTTCCGTCTGGTCCCGGACGGTGACGGCGGCTTCGATGGTTACCTCAAAGATGCGGGCGCGGCCTTTGTCGTCGAGCAGCACGCCGCCGTAATTAAAACTCTTGATATAGCCTTCGATTACGGCGTCGGCGCCTTCGCGTTCACCCTGCACGCGCAGCCCGCGCCCGCGATGAATCAGTTCGT
>JBDTTW010000041.1:0-2055 GCA_039930405.1 bacterium | reverse complement strand
TTGAAGCGGGTGCGCGCCGGTGAAGATTTTGCCAAACTCGCGAAAGAATTTTCGACCGATCCCGGCAGCAAAGAGAAGGGCGGCGATTTGGGCTGGTTCGGCCACGGGCAGATGGTGCCGGAATTTGAGCAGGCCGCCTTCGCGCTTCAGCCAGGGCAGGTCAGCGATCTCGTCCAGACCAAGTTCGGTTATCACATCATAAAAGTCGATGAGCGCAAGACCGAAACCAAGGACGGCAAGCCTGAAGAGCAGGTGCATGCGCGCCACATTCTGATCGGTGAGAGCGCCGCCGGCGACAATCCTTTCGCGCCGCCGCAAAGTGGCCGCGATAAGGCCCGCGCCGCGGTCGAACAGGAAAAACAGAAGAAAGTATTAGATGAGATCGTTGCTCGTTCGCACGTTACCGTCGCCGAAAACTTTTCGGTGAAGCTGCCCGAACAGCAACCGCAGCAGCCACCGCCGGGATTCGGTCCAGGCGAAGCCCAGCCGCAACCGGTTGAGCCAGTGCCGCAACCGCAGAAACCCAAAGCAGGTGCCGGCCCCAAGAAGACCGCGCCGTAGCAGCGCTGGGAACGAAGCTGCGAGTAAGGTATTTCAATGCAATTTGGCGATTTTCGAGTGGAGATCGTTCCCGACGCCGAGTTTCGGCTGGACGGTGGCGCCATGTTTGGAGTGGTGCCACGCGCGCTGTGGTCCAGGGTCTGTCCGCCTGATGAGCAGAACCGCATACGCATGAACATGAATTGCTTGTTCATCGATACGGGCAGCGAGCGCATCTTGATTGAAAGCGGCATCGGCGACAAGTGGTCGACAAAGCACAAAGAAATGTATGGCATCAATCGCGAGCGTGCGCTGCCTGAATCGTTGCAGGCGATTGCCGGAGTTGCCGCCGAAGATGTCAGCATCGTCATCAATACGCATCTGCATTTTGATCATGCCGGCGGAAATACTTCAGTGAATGGTGGCGGTAAGGCCGCGCCAACTTTTCCCAACGCGCGGTATTTGGTTTCGAAGGCTGAGCTGGACCATGCGCAGGCGCCCAGCGAACGCGACCGGGCGAGCTACTTTCCCGACAACTGGCAGCCGCTGATAGAAAACGGACAACTGGAAACCATAGACGCTGATTACGAGGTTGTCCCCGGCCTGCAAATGGAAACTCATCCCGGCCACAATCGCTCGATGCAGTGCTGGCGTTTGCAGTCGCAGGGGCAAACGATGTTCGGCTTTGCCGACCTGGTGCCCATGAAGGCGCATGTGTCTTACGCCTGGATCATGGGATACGATCTTTTTCCGGTGGAAACGCTGGAGGCGAAGAAGAAGTTGTTGCCGCAAGCGGCGCGAGAAGGCTGGGTTTGTCTGTTCTATCACGATCCGGATCAACCATTGTGCAAGCTGGTTGACGAAGAAGGAAAACTGCGAGCGGTTAGTTTTGAACTTTAGGAATGCTTAAATGATGAAAAGAAGTCTGCTGCCCATTGCTCTAATCCTCGTCTGCGGAGTTTCTGCAAGCAGCCTCGCGCAGAAACGAGGCCCAGCGACAGCGGCGGAGCGCGCGCGCGCCGTCGAGATTGCGACGTTGCTGGAAAACGATCCACTCAATAAGAACGCCGAGAAGTTGAGTCGCGAGTTACTAATTTGGCTGATCGAAGTACCCGACATTACCGTCACGATTTGCACTGGCATGCTTGGCGACTACTCAAAGATCAAAGGCGATTATGCGGGAACCATTACGACGCAGTTGAGTTTTGCCGAAACCAAGTTTGTAATCCAGCATCCTGAGGAAGCCAAAGACGAGTATCGTGTCTATCTTGCCGGCGTAGAAAGCGCCTTAAAGACTTATCAAAACATCAAAAAGGCAAAGCCCAGGGTGCGGTTGGAACCGCTCGAAGAATTGTTAGTGAAACAGCAGGCAGGCCAACTTCCGGAATTCGTTAGGAACGCGATGGCCAGTTGCAAATAGCCTGAACGATTACCCCACACAAAATGACCACAGCAAAAATCGGAATCATTGGCGGCAGCGGGTTATACCAAATGCCGGAGCTGCTCGACGTGGAA
>JBDTTW010000040.1:0-4498 GCA_039930405.1 bacterium | reverse complement strand
TGTTTGTTCGGTTAATGCTTATCCAGTAACATCTTCGCTGTTGCGAGCGCGTCAAGAGACGGGAAAAACCGCGGCCAACGGCTGAAATGTCGTGGTGCCTGGCATCTGTTTCAAGCACGTAGGGCATCTCTTAGAGTCTCCCAAACAAAACAGTCAATCCGTATTGAGCATTAGCGTCCTTATGAAAAAATTTGTCTTGCCTGTTTCCTTGTTGCTTATGTTTTGCGCGCCGGCCGGCGCGCAGCAAAAGCCCATCACGAGTTCGTCGCCGGCAACTAACCAACGCGTGCCGGTCCCCGAGCGCCAGCCAACTCCGTTCGAACTAACAACATATGGAGTCACCATTAACGTCGAGCCGCGCTTGATCATTATGATGGCTGCGCTCGAAGCCGCTGGACTCGACACAACTCCCGCGGGTTCCGAGCCTTCGGTCTTTCGCGCACAAGTGAGCGCAGACATTGCCAATCTTGATCCGGACCTGCGCGCTCGCATGCGCCGGTTTTATGAACGCAACAAGCTGCCGGCTCCGGCGACGCCGGCAGATCAGGCCGCGCGCTATGTTTCACTGGCGCTGGCGCTTGGACCACCACCTTTGCTCGACGCGCCGGAACGTTCAGAACAGTTGCCGGGAAGTTTGCTTGAAGTGCTCGACTTTGCGCCGCTGGTGCGCGAGTTTTATGTCCGCTCAGGCATGGAAGAAAAAATGGTCGTCTACACTCGTGCTTATCAAGCCGAGGGCGATCGCCTGCGCCAACCTACCGCCGCGATGATTCAGGCAGTTTTATCTTATTTGCACACGCGGCCCATCACCGTTGCCACCGAACGTGTGCTGGTGACAGCGGCGAGCACGAAAAAGAAGAATGGTCAGCGCGAGTTTACGACCCGGCAGCACGAACGCCACTTCTTTATTGTTCCCGACTTATTGGGCGCGCCCGGCACAATCAACTTTCGCGTCATCGCTGATGATTATTATGCGGTAGTTCCTGCCGGAACTGATCCCACGTCATCAGAACTGCGACGTGGTTATCTGCAATACGTAATCGATCCGCTGGTCCTGAAGTTTAATCGCCAGATCGCCGAACGGCGCGAACAGATCAGGCTGGTGCTCGCCGAACGCGAGCAGGCGGGAATGACGGTTAGTCCGGACATTTTCCTTTCCGTTTCGCGTTCGCTGGTGGCTGGCGCTGATGCGCGGTTTGACGAATCCCGAAGAATTGAAAGAGTTACCGCGGCCGCCCGCGCCAAACTTGCCAACGCCAAACCCGACGCGGCGCGCGCGATCGTAAAAGAAACCGACGCGGCTATTGCTGCAATTAAGGATGAAGCGATTGCGCGACTGGCTGATGATTATGAACGCGGCGCGGTGTTGGCGTTTTTCTTCGCTGAGCAGTTTAAAGATATCGAGAGCTCAGGCTTTGACGTCAGCAATTTTCTGGTGGACATGATCGCTTTATTCGATCCCGCGCGCGAAGCGAACCGGCTGACTGAAGTCGCTGCGGCACGAACACGCGCACTGGCTGCGCGACAGGCGCGACTCTCGGCGCGGGCTGCGGTTAACGAGCCGCCGGTCTACTCGGATGCAGAAGCAGCAAGGGCGGCGGTGCTCGTGAAGCGACTTGGCGAGATTGAACAAATACTCCAGGCGAAGAATTACCCGGCAGCCGAGGCGCGTCTGAAAGAGTTGCTGAAAGATTACTCGCGCGAGCCGCGCGTGTTTTTCGCACTCGCGCAAACGTCGAGCGTGGCCGCCGCCGACGCCACTGATGAAGCAGTACAGGCGCAACGGCTCAAGGCGGCGCTGACGAATTATCGCCTGGCGGTCGAGGCTGCTTCGCCTGAAACCGACCGCGCGTTAATCTCGCGCGCGCATGTGGCCATGGGTCGAATCTACGGTTTTCTCGAGAACAACGCCGAAGCAGTGAAGGAGTTTGACGAAGCGATCAAGATAGGTGAGATCACAGGCGGCGCTTACCGCGAAGCGCTGGAGGGTAAGAGCAAGCTGCCGCCGGGCTAAGGGCGAAGAGCAGAGAGCTAAGGGCGAAGAGCTAAGGGTTTTTGCGCTTTCCCCTTCGCACTTTGCCCTTTGCTCTTTGCTCTTTGCCCTTTGCCCTCTTAGATGGGTTGTTGTGGCGCTTTGCTGACACGCACCTTCGGCATCTTGTTCGGCAGTTGCACATTGATCTCCGGAATCGTCGGCAAGTCGATCCTGGGCATCGAGATGTTGATCTCCGGAATTGATCCTAGCTCAATACGCGGAATAACAATGCGCCGCGCTTGCGGAGGAGCGCCCGGCGCGATCATCGGCTTGACCACGTTCGGCGTGACAGTAATCGTTCGTTGGCTTCCCTTGCGAACGATTGTCAACGTCACGTCGCCTTCTTTCTTCTTGTTAATGCCGCGTGCGACATCGCCGGCGCCGTCAACTTTCTCGCCGTCGATTGCGGTAATCACGTCGCCTGCCTTGATGCCGGCTTTAGCCGCCGGACTATCCTCGGCAACTGAAGTCACCAGCACGCCCTGTCCATCCGCGATGCCAAAGTAGTCGGCGAGCTGCTTGGTCAACTGCATCGTGCTCACGCCGATGCGGCGGTTGTTGCCAAACGCGAAAACCATCCCATCGCCGCCTTGTCCGGGACCTTCCCATTTCCAAACATTGCCACCGCGACCTTCGGGAGTAATTAAGCCGCGCAGATCTGGCATTCCCTGCATCCCTTGCAAAGCTCGAAAGCCCTCGCCGGCGTTTATCGACTCGTTACGTTTGCCGATCGTGACTGAAACTTCCTGCTCTGAGCCGCCGCGACTGATGCCCAGTCGCACACTTTGATCGGGAGCCACTTCCGAGACAAGCCGGCTTAGTTTTTTGGCGCTGGTGACGTTATCGCCATCGAACCGCAAAATCACATCGTCTTTTCGCAGGCCAGCTTTTTCCGCGGGGCTGTCTTTGGCGACTTGCGTGATGCCAACGCCGCGCACCTCGCGCAGGTTGTAGCGGCCCATGTTTTCCTTGCTGATGTCTTCAGTGTAGACACCGAGAAAACTGCCGCCGGAAATGAAGAACGAAAAGTTTTGCGGTCCGTCGGGACCCATCGGCAGCGCGGGCTCGCCCGGCGGCGTCGAGGGCATTGGGGGCGGTGCAACCTGTTGGGCCAGCACAATGCCGGCCGTTAAAATCAGGGAGAAGATGAAACTAAGAGCATTTCTAAGAGTCATGACAGGAGAATCCTCCGGAAAGATTTTGTTGGTTACACGCGCGAGATTAGTGAGGGTTCCAAAAACAGTAACCGCAGATTTCGCAGATTACACAGATTCCGAATTCAATAAAACCGACCCAAACGCCCGAAAATATTGAGTATTACGTGCGAACAGCCGACGTCTGGCGTGTCCGTTCTGTCGTTCTGCGTAATCTGCGTAATCTGCGGATGAAGATTCTTAAAGTTGTTTGTAGACTTCCCGCTCGCCAGCCAACTCAACCGCGATTTTTCCTTCCGAGTGTGCCAAATCAAGGTGAGCAACCGCCTCGGAAACCGCCAGGAATCGATGGACGTCGTCGGTCTCGGGAAACAGTGAGCGGGAAACTTCCCAGGCGCTGATTCCGGTTTTCGGCACCAGCTTAATAACTTCCGCCTGGCGTTCCTGGATGGCCCGAAAATAACGAGTAAACAATTCCTCAAAATCGTGCACCGGCCCGCCGTGCCCGCCGTGGACCAGTGTTGGCGAGAAGCTGCGCAAACGCGCGAGGCTGACAAGATATTCGGCCAGCGAAGGAAAACGTTTTGCCGGATCGATTGGATCGGGCGAGAGCATGGGGTTGGGCGTGATGCGTTTCAGCACGCAGTCGCCGGCAATCACCGTGCGATCCGCTTCACGCAGGAAAGAACAAGAGCCGGGCGTGTGACCGGGAGTGTGAATGATTCGCAAAGCGCCAGTCTCAAACAGCAATTCTGAGTCGTCCCAGAGTGGACCGTACTCGTCTGCGGCAAACGAGTCGGCGTATTTGCGCACGCCTTCATACATTTTGCGCATGCCTTCAATCTCGCCAGCAGGCACGCCCGCGCGCGCCAACAGGTGGCGGTGCGCTTCATGCTCGAGACGGCCCAGGCGATGACCAGTTTCCCACTCGTGAACCAGAACTTGCGCGTCCTTTGCTTCGTCGCGCAGCGAGCGGGCCAGTCCGCAGTGATCCTCGTGCGCGTGCGTCAGCACGATGCGGCGAATATCAGAAACGCGAATGCGCGCTTGGCGCAAACCTTCGCGCAAAGCTTCGATAGCTTCTTTAGTTTTGGGTCCGGTGTCGATCAGCGTGATCGGATCTTCCGCGATCAGATAGACGTTGACCGGGCCAATGTAGAAGGGGGTTGGGAGCGAGATGGGAACGATACGCATTAAGTCATTTCCGATTGCCGATTGCCGATTGCCGATTTTTAAAAGCTTTCTTCTTCAGAAACAGATTCATGGTTTTCGATAATTTTAGGTTCGTCCTCTTCGCAATCGGCATTTG
>JBDTTW010000039.1:0-9380 GCA_039930405.1 bacterium | reverse complement strand
GTAAAGTTGCCAAACAGCTCAACTCCATCGTCAATCAGACCATTGCCATTACGGTCAAGCACTATGAACGCATCATCGGACTCAGCCGCAGTCCAAGACAAATGCTCTCTGATACCTACGCCGTTAAGGTTGAAATTTACTCCGTCGTGGTTGGAGCTCATCTGAAAGCCATCACCTGCCACGTCCACAACGATTGGTGAATAAGGTAGATTGCAACAGCATTGCTCTTCCCAGTTGTATTTATTGGTTGGGCAACCCCACGAGAAAGGGTACGTGCAATAGTTTACGCTCGAGCTGCAATTAGGATGCGATTCGCTGAATTCAAATTCCAGTCGAGTGAAGCCCGTGCAGTTTCCGGTGACGCAATAGGGCGTAGGCGTCGGTGTCGGAGTCGGAGTTGGAGTTGGAGTTGGAGTTGGGCAGCTTACATTAAAAATCGCCTTTGGCTGATTGATCTCAGGGCCGCACGATGAGGGGTCGCAAGGTGCGTCCACGACGTCTTGTGCATATCTTCCAACCTTACCGGTATCAACCTGGCTGATTTCGGTCGTACCACAATTGGTACAACTTACAGTTTGAGTGAATGATATTGCAAAGCATCCAGGCGGATACGGGTTTTGCGCACCCGCATTTGGCATGACGTGTGTTTCTTTGGTTAAAGCGGCAAAGAGAATCAATGAGAATATGATGAGGGCGAAGAACGATAGTTTTTTCATAGCTAGAGCCTCCGAGGTGGGTAAGAGGTTGGCGAGGAATAGTTATTATCTGTCAATAGGTATCAGTCTTCGTGGATTAGATCGATCCCTCTGAACCCATGAGCCGTAGCTCCAAATACTTCCGTCTTCGAAGTAGATAGTGTTGATTTGCAACCGCACTTGATGAATGTCTCTCATTGGATGTCTGCGTTCAACGAAGCGCTTTAGTGCAAGGTAGCTTGACTCGGTGAATGGGACATCAACTGCATCGGCAATATCCAGCCGCTTTCGCTCGGTCACCGCTTGTGGATTTACTAAAGGGTCGCTTCCGAACCAGAACGGAAAAGCCATCATGTTTCCCGTAGCTTTCGTCTCAGGGAAGAAAAGATCCATCTGAATTCCAACAATGGGCTTATTCGTCTTGTTGCTAATTCGCAAAGAAAGTCGACTTAACCAGTTTTCGTCATCGTCGAACTTGGTTCCTGCTTCCCGTTGTTTGCCTGATACCTTTAGGCCTATTACCGATACAGGCGCATCAGAAGGGGAAGATAGCTCAACGATTTTGTCCCTAGGGTTGTCCGAGTCCTGCAAGCGTTTCCCACTGGACACTAAAATGCTTGAGCAGAGTATCAGAACGAGTCCGATTGTAATGTAAGCAACGCGTGGTGTGAGCGATGTTTGTTGTGACATTTTTCTTCCTGATTGATGGGATAAAGGAGTTGAGGAAGGCGATTTATCTCTGGCGGAAGCCTTAGCGACCCGGGCGGTTCGGAATCGATGAATTAAGCTTGCCATGAGGATAAGCAATACGCCCCTTGTTAATAGATGAGAGTCGCCGGGGCTCCGAAAACGAGTACTGCGCAACTAGAGGGTGACTGCTACTTGTATACGCTTCCATGCGAGGCTTGTCAAACAGGTTTTTCCCTTACGTTGGAGAATACATCTGGCAGATTGTCGATCAGCGCTTGTCTCACTCACGCTATCCACAGTTCACGGTCTTCCATCGATATGAGGCGGGTTGCAAACGCCCTTTCGTTCAGTGCGAAACGACATGCTAAACTCGACCTTCGTTAGTTGTCCGTGGTCAGTTGCGGTTGTTTTCTTCTGACTTCTGACTTCTGACTTCTGACTTATGACCGGAAACGAAATTCGCGAAAAGTTTTTGCAATACTTCGAGCAGCACGGCCATACGCGCGTGCGCTCGTCTCCCTTACTGCCTGCGAACGATCCGACGCTGCTCTTCACCAACGCCGGGATGAATCAATTCAAAGACGTATTTCTGGGACAGGAGAAGCGCGAATACGTACGCGCCTGCTCGTCGCAAAAATGCCTACGCGCCGGCGGCAAGCACAACGATCTGGACGAAGTCGGCAAGACGGCGCGGCATCAGACGTTTTTCGAGATGCTGGGAAACTTTTCCTTTGGCGATTACTTCAAGAAAGATGCAATCAAGTTTGCCTGGGACCTGTTGGTGAATGAGTTCAAACTCGATCCGGCCCGCATGTGGTTCAGCGTGTACGAAGGCGATGAACAGGTCGGACCGGATGAAGACGCTGAGAAGTATTGGGAACAGGTTGGCGCGCCGCGCGAACGCATTCTGCGCTTTGGGCGCAAGGATAATTTTTGGCAAATGGGCGAGACTGGCCCATGTGGTCCATGCAGCGAGATTCATTACTACATGGGCAACGATCCAAAGGATGCGGAAAACTGTGCAGCAAACGTTAATGGCCCCGGCGATACGATTACCGAGCTTTGGAATCTGGTTTTCATGCAATTCGATCGCGGCGAACCGGAACCAGGCAAATACGTTTTGACGCCGTTGCCGGCGCCTTCTGTCGATACCGGTATGGGGTTGGAACGCCTGGCGGTTGTGCTTCAAGGTGTGAAGTCAAACTACGAAACTGATCTGTTGAAGAACGTGGTCGATTTCGTAGCGACGCTCGCCGACCGTCAATACGAAGCTGAGACGCAATCCGGTTTCGCCATGCGCGTAATTGCGGACCATGCCCGCGCGACCGCTTTTTCAATTGCCGATGGGATTTTGCCTGGCAACGAAGGACGGAATTACGTGCTGCGCAAGATCATGCGCCGGGCGATTTATCAGGGACGGCATGCGCTCGGGCTAAATGACTTGTTCTTTTACAAGGCGACGAACTTTGTGGTGGATCAGATGCACGAAGCGTTTCCGGAACTGGAAGCTCAACGCGACTTTATCGAGCGAATGGTGCGTTTGGAAGAGGAGCGCTTTGGATCGACGGTGATCGTGGGTTTGCAGAAACTCGACGAACTATTCAAGAAAACCGCTGCGGGCTCGTTACCAGCTTACAGCGAACTTGCTCGACTCTATGATACTTACGGCACGCCACGAGATCTGGTTCGCGTTAGTCTTGAAGAGCACGGGTTTCGAATATCCGAGGAAGAGTTCAATGAGCTTTTTAACGAAGCACATCGCGAGCTTCAGGATGTAACGGTGGCTCTCACCGGTGTCTCTGCAACTTCAGCGGTAGGAACTGTCACGCCGGGCGTAGAGGTAATCAAAGGGCCCTACATTTTGGCTGCTGAAGAGTTCGGACGGGTCGAGTTTATTGGTTACGAGAGTACGCGAGTTGAAGACGCCCGTGTAATCAGAATCATAAGACGCAAGGTGCAGCAGCCTGAAACTGTCAGCGAATTGAACGAAGGGGATGAGGGCGAAGTTGTACTCGATCAAACTCCGTTCTACGCCGAAAGCGGTGGCCAGGTTGGAGATATCGGGAGGCTAAGGAACCCATCCGCTACCGCGGAGGGTACTGACCTCATCACGGCGGAACGTGGCGATCTCAAGTCGTCCAATCGTGCAGATCTGATAGCGGCGGTCGTTGATACTTATTCACCTGCTCAGGGGTTGATTGTTCATAAGGTCAAAGTGGAAAAAGGCACGCTGAAGGTCGGCGACACTGTCACAGCCGAAGTCGATGTCGAAAAGCGCGACGCTACTCGCCGCAATCACACGGCGACACACCTGATGCATGCAGCGCTGCGCGAGGTTCTCGGCACGCACGTCAAACAGGCAGGCTCTGTCGTTGCGCCAAACTATTTGCGTTTCGACTTCACCCATTATCAGCCATTGACGCAGAACGAGATTGAAGAGATCGAACGTCTGGTTAACCATCACATCCTGCGAAACGAACCGGTGCAAACGGACGAGATGGCCACCGAAGAAGCGATGCGTTCCGGTGCCATGGCCCTGTTTGGCGAAAAGTATGGCGAGAAAGTGCGCGTGCTTTCTATTAAAGGCGCGGAAACAATTTTTTCCCGCGAGCTTTGCGGCGGCACGCACGTGCGCGCGACTGGCGACATTGGCCTGTTCAAAATTACCAGCGACGAATCGATCGCTTCCGGCGTGCGTCGCATTCGCGCCATCACCGGCATCGATGCCTACGAACGTTTTCGCGAAGACGAATTGCTAATCGATCAAACGGCGAGTGGTTTGAAAACTTCGCGCGCGGAATTACCCGCGGTGATCACCAGACTGCAGGACGAACTAAAGAAAGCGCGCCGCGAAGCTGACGAGTTGCGCATGAAAATTGCGACTGGCGCGGTTGGCGGTTCAGCCGCGAACGGCGCTGAAGCGCGCGATGTTAATGGCGTAAAGGTGCTGGCGAGCGAAGCCAGTGGCTTGGATGCTGCGGGTATGCGTCAATTGTCCGATACTTTGCTGGCGCGAATAAAGTCCGGCGTGGTAGTGCTGGGCCGCAGCAGCGAAGGCAAAGTTTCGCTGATCGTTCGCACCTCCGACGATTTAACCGGCAAGGTTCCAGCCGGCAGAGTAATTAAGGAGCTGGCGCCGATTGTGGGCGGCAAAGGCGGCGGCAAGGCGGATATGGCGGAGGGCGGTGGCGCGCAGCCGGAAAAATTAAGCGAAGCTCTCGAGGCCAGTTACGGTATCGTCGAAAAACTTCTTGGTTAGCTTAGTATCCGCAGATTACGCAGATTTCACAGATTCAGAAGACAGATCAGGCAGGTTGGCCGCTTGCTCCTGTTTCATAATCTGTGAAATCTGCGTAATCTGCGGATAGATTCTTACGGATGAGTCATCTCTCCAGTTTGAAAACGAAAACAACAAAAGCGCGAGCCGCGTTCTATCGGGAGAAACGCGCTCGCGCCTTTGCCTTCCGGGGCGCTGCCGCTCACTTTCGCGCCCCGTTCCCCCTCGCATGTCACATGGCCTTCTGCTTGTCAGTTAATGCTACGCCCATCTTTTCCAGGGTTACCTTGTTCAGCGTTCCAGTAACCTTGAGAGTTTCCCCCGCCTGATATTTTTTCAAGCCGGCACGCGTATCCGGATCGAGCTTGCCCGTCTGCTCGCCCGTATAAAAACCACGCGTCTTCAGGATCGCCTGGGCTTGTTTGATCTGATCTTTATTCGCGCGAAAGATCGGGCCACGCTTCTTCGCGGTTGTTGTGGTTGATTTACTCGTAGTCGTTGAGCTGTTGGAGTTTTGCGCCGCGGTCGCGATTGCAGCAACAACAATCAGCGACAAGATCGTCGAAAGTATTTTTTTCATTTGTTCCTCTTTGTGAGGCGCGACAAGCGCGCGAATTCACTAACCAGATTTGGTAAGAGCGCGCGTATCATACTACCGGCGTCGAAGATGTCCAGGTCGTCACGAAGAACCCCGATCTCAGGTTTTTGCAAGACCTCTTGCACCTCCAAAGAATTCAAACCGCATTCCATCTAACTGAATTCTTCGTCCGCTGACAGACTGTCAAACTTCTCAAGATTTCCGCGTTTTCAGCATTGTTGGTAATTGTTTAACCCTTGTGTTACTATGGTTTCGGCCCTGGTTGAGGCCCGGCGCTATCTGATTTTTGCCCGCTAACAAATCTCACCGAAAATCCTTGACTTAACTGAAATAGGCACCCGGATTCCTTTTATGAAAAATTTCCCCCTGGCACTCTCCGTCATCTTGCTTGCGGCCTTATCAGCATCCGCACAAAGCGGATCGTATCGCGTCGACAATTTTGATTTCGCGAATGCCGTGAAGATCGCAACGCCTCAGACCAGCGCGGCTAAGCCCCTGGTAAAGCAGCGCGGCAAACGATTGGTTGCCGCCAGGAACTTTGAGTACGCTCCGTCAAACCTTCCTATGGTGCGAACGACAAGCATGGACGTGTCCCCGCTAAGTGGGTTCACCACGGGCGACGCAAACATAGATAGCTTCATCGTCGACTCCGGCCACCGCAATTCAGTTGATCCACTCTTGCTCTACTCGATCATGCATCAGGAGTCCACCTTCAAAGCGCGCGCTATGTCGAACAAGGGCGCGCGCGGCTTAATGCAACTGATGCCCGGGACGGCGGCGCGGTTCGGTGTCAGCAGCATTTGGGATCCGCGACAGAACATCGAGGGCGGGGCGCGTTACATGCGCTTTCTGCTCGACCAATTTAATGGTGAGGTGCCACTGGCGCTTGCCGGTTACAACGCTGGCGAAGGCGCAGTCATGAAATATGGAAATCGCATTCCGCCATACAGTGAGACTCAGGAATATGTCCGGCGCATCAGCAAGCGTTACAACTTGATTCGCGATCCAATGTCGGCCCGCTCGGCGAATCATTTTTCACGTGAGCAGGTTGCACTCGCCCAGCGAAAAGAACCGACGCCGCTGAACATGTATGAACGGACTGTGTTCGCGGTGCGCTTGCCGGATGGACGCCTGCAATTAATCACGCAATAACGTTCGCAATAATTGATCAATGAGAAAGCGAGACGGAGTTTCCGCCTCGCTTTTTTGTTGCGCTGATTGCAAGAGCGCAAACTCAATCATGGACGGGGAACTAACTGACTGGTTGCGTGACTAATGCCGGGAGAGGTGTGACAACTCGCGCCGCGGGCACGCACAGAACCGGACAGGGCGCGTTTCTTACTACTCGTTCGATTTCAGATCCCAGCACTGGCGCTCCGCCAAAGAGCGATGCATGCACGTTGGTGCCAATGACAATAAGATCCGCGTCACTCTCAGAAGCGACGCGAACTATCTCGGCGTATGGCCGGCCTTCGGCAATGTGAGTCACCGCGCGCGCGCCATCGCCGCGGGAAAGCTGCGTCATGCGCTCCTGCACATAACCACGCAAACGTGAAATTGCATTCAGGCCTCCTTCAGGAAACATGACGGAGATTTGCTCGAGATAATCGCCGATTACATAAACTGCATGCAGCTCTGCGCCTGCCTGGTTGGCCAGTTGAGTCGCGACTTGCGTTGCCGCTACCGCCGAGGGCCGAAAGTTTGTCGCCAGCAACACACGATTCAAACGCACTTCACTGCGAGCGCCCTTGTGCTCGACGAAATCATGTTGCGGTGGACGAATAGTCAACACCGGGCAAGGCGCTTCCGCAATAATCTCCTCGGCAGTCGACCCCCACAATGCACGCGACAAACCTTTGCGACCGTGGGTTACAACCGTGACGAGATCGATGTCGTATTGGTTCACCGCTTTCGCGATTTCCGGCGCCGGATCGCCTGCCACGATCACCGGCTCGACTTCAATACCGTCGAACATTGGATCAGCCAACAGATTGCGGACTTCGCTGCGCACCTGCAGCAACCAGTGATTCTGTTCCTCTTCAAAGACGCGTTCCGGCAGGGTCAGCAGATTCGCGGGCACATTGGCGCTTTGCACGCTGAACATCACCACGCGTCCACCGCCCTGACGCGCGAACGCTGCCGCATATTTCAGCGCGGCGCGCGCATGCGGCGTAAAGTCAGTCGGAAACAAGATATTTCGAAATGGGTACATGACGAATTTCGGAATTCGAATTTTGGAATTCGGAATTTTTGATTTCTTTTCGTCGATCTATACACGATCCTGCCGCGACTTGCCAATTACATCGCAAAGGTTGAAAGCTGCGCAGGAGTTTTAATGCTGGATTTTCTTTAGCGTTCCATGCCAAACTCCGCCGCAAATCGACAGCAGGCCGGCGAGCCTCCAAAACATTCGTCATTAGCATTTGTCACTAGTTTTTAGTCACGATCACGCGGAGCGAGTGAAAATGATTGAAGTAACCGACCTCGTCAAACGCTACGGTCAGAACACCGTACTCAATCACGCGACGTTTCAAATTCAGGACGGGCAACTGACGACAATTTTGGGTCCGTCAGGTTGCGGTAAGTCAACCATGCTGCGTTGCATGAACCGCCTCGAGCGTTTCGATCGCGGACGATTGCGCATCGGCGACGTCGAGGTCGTCGGTACTGAAGAGAAACAACTAACCGCGGCTGAAGAGAAACAGCTAACCAAGCGACTGCGCGATCGCGTGGGCATAGTTTTTCAGAACTTCAATCTCTTTCCCCACCTGACGGTGCTGGGAAACTGCGTTCAGGCTCCGACGATCGTTAAGGGA
Organism: bacterium; assembly: GCA_039930405.1. Classification (GTDB taxonomy): domain Bacteria; phylum Acidobacteriota; class Blastocatellia; order Pyrinomonadales; family Pyrinomonadaceae; genus PSRF01. The sequence continues at coordinate 1,304 of JBDTTW010000039.1, read as the reverse complement.
ATGGATCGCGCAGCGGCAGATGAAGTCGCTCGCCACTACCTCGACAAGGTGGGACTTAATGACAAAGTTGATTTCTATCCGGCCCAACTTTCCGGCGGGCAGCAGCAACGCGTAGCCATCGCGCGGGCGCTGGCGATGGAGCCCGAAGTGATGCTCTTTGACGAGCCCACCTCAGCGCTGGATCCACAACTCATTCAGGGGGTGGCGCGCATGCTGCGCGCGCTCGACGATCTCGGCAAGACGCTGGTGGTGGTTTCCCACGATATGAACTTTGCCCGGCGCATTTCTGACCAAGTTATTTATTTCGAAGGTGGCCATGCAGTCGAGGCCGGAACACAGGAGGAAGTTTTCGCCAATCCGCAGCAACCGGAAACGCGCGCCTTCATGCAGAGCTTTCGCGATGATGAAGGTGAAGATACTGTCCCGGGCAGTCTCGGCCGGGATCCAAAGCTGAATGTTTCGACCGGAACGCGCGGCAACCTGGGACAGGAAGAGTAAAAAGAGATGACTAGACTTCCACGCCAATTCCCACGAAAGCTTGCCGCGATCTTCCTGCTACTGTTGGTCGTTCCGGTTCCCACGTTCGCTCAGTCAGCCCTGGAACGCGTGCGCAAGAGCGGCGAGTTGCGCATCGGCACCGATGCCACCTATCCACCACTCGAATATATCGAGGGCGGACAATTCGCCGGCTTCGAAATTGATCTTGGCAATGCTATCGGGCGCGAGTTGGGCGCGCGGGTCACGTGGATCAACTCCGGCTTCGACGGAATTTTCCCGGCGCTGCAGAATGGTTCCTTCGACGCCGTGATTGCCTCCGTCACAATCACACCGGAACGAAGCACCTCGATGCTGTTCTCCGATCCTTACTACGACTCAGGACAGTTGATCGCCGTGCATCAGGGAACGACAGGGATCACTGCGCCAGAAAACCTGGTCGGGAAGAAAGTCGGCGTGCAGATCAATACGACCGCGCAGCTCGATCTAGAGAAACGCCAGGGCGTCACCGTGGCGATCTACAACACCATCGATCTGGCGCTGCTCGACTTGAAGAATGGGAGGATTGACGCCGTAGTCGGCGATGCACCCGTGTTGCGCTACATGATCCGGCAGAGTTTTCGTGAACTCCAAACGGTCGGTCACCGGTTCACCGATGAGAAGTTTGGGATTGCGTTCGCGCAGTCTAGTGAAGACTTGCGGCGCGCAGTTAACGCCGCGCTGTGGCGAATTCAGGACAGCGGCGAATACGACCGCATTCACGAAAAGTGGTTTGGCGAGGTGGCGGAACGGACTGCCGATCAGGCGGC
>JBDTTW010000038.1:0-7269 GCA_039930405.1 bacterium | reverse complement strand
ATGAAACAAAAGATTCTGAGCCCAGGTGAATTGCTCGGAGTGCGCCAAGGTCTGCGCGCGGCCGGCAAAACCCTCGTTTTTACAAACGGGGTATTCGACCTATTGCATGTCGGTCACGTGCGTTATCTGGCGGAAGCACGCGCACTGGGCGATCTGCTGCTGGTGGCAATCAATAGCGACCGCACTGTCCGCGAGTTGAAAGGCGAAGGACGTCCGATTACAAACGAGCATGAGCGGGCCGAGATTCTGGCAGCTTTGCGACAGGTTGATTACGTAACAATCTTTGACGACATCTCGCCGCGGAAATTGATCGCGCAATTACTTCCAGACGTGCTGGTAAAAGGTGGCGACTACAATCTTGATGAGATTCACGGACGCGAAGAAGTGGAAGCAGCCGGCGGAGGTGTAGTTAGTTTGCCTTTTATCGAAGGTGCGTCCACCAGCGCGATCGTCGAACGAATGAAGCGGAAGTAATAATGCTGAGTGATGAGTACTGAGTAATGAGTAGGACGATCGAATCCAACAGTAGTCTGCAACGCACGCTGCAACCTATCACGGAAACACCCGACTTCAAGCGCGTTGTTGACGAGATCAACCGGGGTGTGCGGGTAGTTTCGCTTAGCGGTCTCGTTTCCGGCTCTGCTCGCGCGCTGGCCCTCGCCGCCCTCCAGCACGAGACGAAAAAACTTTTCGCTGTGGTAACGCAAGCGAACCGCGACCTCGAACCGTGGGAAGAAGACCTGCGCTTCTGGTATTGCGCGCTGGCAGGAAAGCAGAGGTGTGACAACGAGGTGCTCACACTGCCCTCTTCCGAAAGCGATCCTTATGCCGGTTCGTCACCGCATGCCGACACTCTTGAAAGGCGCGCGCTGACGCTCTGGCGACTGGCCCATGGCCGCCAGGATTTCGTGTTGTTGACCGCGCGGGCTTTGGCGCGTCGCACGGTAATGCCGGAAGAGATTGCAGCCGCCGGCGCTTTGTTAAAGCGTGGCGAAACTCAATCCCCCGAGGAGCTGGTCGAGCAATTGGTAGCCGCCGGTTACGTTCGCGAAGATCCGCTTGGTGCGGTCGGCGAGTTTTCCATGCGTGGCGGCATCCTCGACGTTTGGTCACCGGGCCAGCAGCAGCCGGTGCGCATTGAATTCTTTGGTGACGAAATCGATTCCATCCGCACCTTCGATCCGGACACACAACTTTCGACAACTCAGTTAAGCGAAATTGAAATCGTTCCCATGCGCGAATTGGTTGTCCGTCCGCGAGATTTCAGGGAGTGGGCCTACGTCGCGCGCGAGCGTTGGGCCGACGAGCGTTACGCGCGCGCGCTGCGCGACCGCACGGTTTTCGCCGAGGAAGCGGAAAGCTTTTCGGGTTGGGAATGGTTGATGCCGATCGTGCGCGAAAGAAATGCGACTGTTTTTGACTATCTCAAGAATGCCGTGCTGGTCGTCGATGAACCGTCGGCGGTCGATTCGTATCTGGGTGAGGTTTATCAAACGCTCGCCGATCGTTTCGCCGAAACCGACGCGGCTGACGACATCGCGCTCCGGCCGGAAGAACTCTATCTCTCGGCGGAGGAGTTGCGAACAAAGCTGGACACCTTGCCGCGAGTTGAACTGCGGATGCTGGGTCGCGCCGCAGCCGAAATCGATCAGGCAATGGCGCTCGATGCCGAAGCGCCGCAGGTTCAACTGGGTCGCGCCAGAAATCCGCGTGCGCCTTTGTTCCTGTTCCCGGTTGCAGCGCAAGCCACCGAAGTCGAATGGAAGACGCAGTCCGCATTGAAGTATCACGGCCGCCTTGCGAACCTGGCGTCTGATGTGAACAAAGCGCGAGAAGACGGAACGACGACGCTGTTTGTCATGCCGAGTTTGGGAGTTGCCGAACGCGTCACCGAGATTCTTGCTGAATACGAAATCGAGGCGCGCCTTGCTTTAATTGAAGAAGCGAGCGAAGCAGCGCCCACTGCGCAAACAATAGTCACCGTCGGCAAGCCGAGCAGCGGTTTTGAAATGCCTGCCGCCAAATTGATGGTCCACGTTGAGGCCGATCTGTTTGACGAAGCCGGCGCGCAGACAATCGAGCGGCGCGGGGTCGCCCCAGACGGCAGACGGCAGTCGGCAGACGGCAGGAAGAAAAAGAAATTCAGGACCGCGGCGTTTCTTTCGGACTTTCGTGACTTAAAGCCAGGCGACTTCGTGGTCCATGTCGATCACGGCATCGGACGTTTCGGTGGTTTGCAGACGCTCGATCTGGGCATGCGCAGCGGCGAGTTTATGCTGCTGTACTACCTGGAAGAAGCAAAGCTCTACGTACCGGTTGAAAGATTGGACTTAGTGCAGCGCTACTCCAGCGCTGAAGGTCATCAGCCGACGCTGGATCGTTTAGGCGGAATCGGCTGGCAAAAAACAAAAGCTAAAGCCAAGCGCGCGATGCGCGACATGGCGGACGAGCTGTTGCGACTTTACGCCGAGCGAAAACTGGTTGGCGGGTATGCGTTCGCTGCCGATACACCCTGGCAGCGCGAGTTTGAAGATGGTTTCGAGTTTGTGCTGACACCCGATCAGGAAACGGCGATTGAAGACGTCAAGCAGGACATGGAACAACCAACCCCGATGGACCGTCTGTTGTGCGGCGATGTCGGCTATGGCAAAACCGAAGTGGCCATGCGCGCTGCTTTCAAAGCAGTCATGGAAGGGAAGCAAGCTGCGATATTGACGCCCACGACGGTGCTCGCCTATCAGCATTTCGATACTTTTCGCGGCCGCTTTGCGCCGTTTCCCGTAAAGATTGAACTGCTTTCGCGCTTTCGTTCGCCCAAGGAGCAGAAAGAAATTGCCAAACGCGTTGAGGCCGGCGAAGTCGATGTGGTAATCGGCACGCATCGCTTGTTGTCGAAAGACGTGCGCTTCAAGGAACTGGGAATCGTGGTGGTGGACGAAGAACAGCGTTTCGGCGTGGCACACAAGGAAAGATTGAAGCAACTGAAAAAGCGTGTTGATGTGCTGACGCTCTCGGCAACGCCGATACCGCGCACACTCAACATGTCGCTGAGCGGCTTGCGCGATATGTCTTTGATTGAAACTCCGCCGCGCGATCGGTTGGCAATTCAAACGCAGGTGGTCCAGTTTTCGGAAAATGTGATCAAGTCGGCAATCGAACTCGAACTGGGCCGCGGTGGACAGGTGTTCTTCATTCACAATCGCGTTGAGACAATCGAAACTATCGCGGCGCTGGTGCAGCGGCTAGTGCCGCAGGCGCGACTGGCAGTCGGTCACGGCAAGCTGAACGAAAAAGAGATGGAGCGCGTCATGCTCGATTTCATCGGGTTCAAATACGACGTGCTGGTGGCCACGACCATTATCGAGAACGGCATCGACATTCCGCGCGCAAACACCATCATTATCAACCGCGCCGATCAGTACGGTCTTTCTCAGCTCTATCAGTTGCGCGGTCGCGTCGGCCGCTCAAGCCGTCGCGCTTATGCTTATCTTTTGATTCCCGGTGAATTGGAGTTGACGCCGATTGCCAAACGGCGACTGGCAGCGATTCGTGAGTTTTCGGATCTCGGCGCCGGCTTTCGCATTGCGGCTTTGGATTTGGAACTGCGCGGCGCCGGTAATCTGCTGGGCGGGCAGCAGTCGGGCCACATGGATTCGCTCGGTTTTGATCTTTACACGCAGATGCTGGAACGCACGGTGGCCGAACTGCGCGGCGAAGCGGTGGAGGATGAAACTAGCGTCACGATCAATCTGGGCGTCGACGTTGCTATTCCTGACGAATACATAAGCGACATGGGCCAGCGGCTGCGAACTTACAAACGCGTCTCTTCAGCGCGGGATGACGAAGCGCTGGGAAGCATTCGAGAAGAGATTCGGGATCGTTACGGCCGCTTGCCTGAATCGGTCGAGCAGTTGTTTGGTTACGCGCGGCTGCGCCTGTTGGCGGAAACAGTCGGCTTGCTCTCAATAGATAAGACGAGCGACGGCGTGGCGATAAAGTTCAGCGAAAAGGCGCGCGTCTCGGCGGAAAAACTGATGGCTTTTGTGGGTGCTCGCGAGGGCCGAACGTTCACCCCGACCGGCGTGCTGCGCCTGGGCCTGAATGACGACGAGGAAGACCAGATACTGGATCTGATTCGGGGGGTGCTTCAGGAGATTAGTCAGTAGTTAGTGGTCAACGGTCAGTTTGCCGACACTACCGACTGCCACATTTGTTGGAAGTACCCACTTTATGCTCAAATCTACGGCTCGCGTAGGGCCATCAAGCAACCGGCAACGGACAACTGACCACTAACAACTGACGGACGGACTACTGAGACTCATAACCCCAACACCGATTTGTTTAGGAGTATTACTGTGAAATCCAAGTTTAAGCTGCTAGCAATTGCGAGCCTCTTCATATTCGCCGGTCTGATTTTCAGCCCCGTCCCGACGTTTGCGCAGGAAGGCGAGCTCAAGGTTGTTGACGAAGTCATTGCCCAGGTCAACGACGACGTCATCACGCTATCAAGCTTGCGACGCGAGTCCAGGGAACGCATTGAAGCGCTAAAGCAGGGAGGTATGACTGAGCAGCAGGCCAGCGAAGAAGTGAACAAGCGCCAGGCAGAGCTGATCGCGACTTTGATTAACGAGCAACTGCTGATGCAGCGTGGCAAGGAGCTGGATCTTTCCTCTGAAGTGGAAAGTGAAGTCAATAAACGCATGCTGGAGGTCGCAAAAGATCAGGGCATCACCTCCATCGAAAAGTTGGACGCCGCGATGAAGGAAAGCGGCCTGGATCCGGCAGCCACGCGACAAACGATGCGCGTTGAAATGATGAAGCAGGCCGTGATTCAACAGGAAGTTGATCGCAAAATTTTCTTCGGCCTCACAATGGACGAGCTGAAAAAATACTTCGCGGCGCATCCGGAGAAGTTTCGCAAGCCTGAAACCGTCACCCTGTCCGAGATTTTTCTGAGTTCCGCTGGAAAAAATGAAGCCGAAGTGAAAGCGAGGGCACTGAAGCTGGTCGGCGATTTACGAGCGGGCGCAGATTTCGCCACGGTCGCGGTTGCTAATTCCGAGCGGGAACAGAATGGCGTTCGCATTGCGCCGCAAACAAAAGGAAGCGTGGGCGCATTTGAAATGCCAAGTTTGCGCGACGACATTGCCGGTACGGTCAAGGACGTAAAGGCGGGCGGCATCAGCGAACCGTTGCGCAGTAATGATGGCTATCAAATTTTCCGCGTCGACTCACGCACGGCAGCGAGCACAAACGTAACTTTCAACGAGAACCAGGTGCGCGAAGCAATCACCATCGAGCGCACGGCCAAAGAGCGCGAGGACTACCTTCAGCACCTGCGCAACGAAGCCTACATTAAGATCGCGGAAAGCTATCGCCAGTCGGTCGCGCCACTGCTGAAGCTGGACCCGGCAAAGATGGCTGACAACGCCGACGTCCAAACAGGCACCAGCGAAAAGCCCGTCTCGAAAAAGAAGGGCAAGCTGCTGGGAATTTTTCCGAAACCCTAAAAGACAGGAGCAGGTGGCAGCAGCAGACCGCAGGAAGAAAAAGGTTTATTACGTTCCGGCTATTGCCTCCTGCCCCTGCCGACTGCTCCTGGCTTGACCCAGTGCGCCTCGATCTTTTCCTCAAAGCAAGTCGCCTTTGCTCCCGCCGTACAATCGCCCAAACAATTTGCGCAGCCGGCCGAGTTTCAGTTAACGGAAACACTGCCAAGTCGTCGCACGCAGTGAAAGAGGGCGACGAAATCACGCTGAACGGGCGTGACAAGATCGTCGTCGCGCGCGTCCTGGCTATACCGTCCACGCGTCAGACTTCGCGAAAAGAAGCGGCGCTGCTTTATGAAATCCTGAGCGAAGAATCTGTCGACGCAATTATCTGAACCCTAACTTCGGCGCAGCCTGAAGTGGCCCATAACCCTTTGAGACAAACACTCAGGTCGCATCAAGAGAACCAATAATCCGAGGCGCGATTAGCCAACGACTTGTCCGCTACCCAATAGATTGGTTAGAGTTTGCCTGAAGCAATGACGCCGGAAATCAAACCATTCAAGATTCGCGACATCGCGATTAGTCCGCCGCTGATCCTTTCGCCGATGGCCGGCGTGACGGACGTTTCTTTTCGCCGCCTACTCAAACGGCGCGGCGGCGTAGGCTTGAGCGTTTCTGAATTCATTTCGGTTGAAGGCTTGACGCGCAGCAATCCCAAATCAAAAAGGCAGATGCGCTTTTACCCAGAGGAGCGACCCTTCGCGGTGCAAATTTTCGGCGGCCAGCCTGAGCGCATGCGCATGGCCGCTGAGATGGCGGAAGAAATCGGCGCCGATATTCTCGACATCAACTGCGGCTGCCCGGCACCCAAGGTTGTGAAGCATGGCGGCGGTTCGGGCTTGCTGAAAGATCATTCGCGACTGGAAATAATTCTCAAAGAGATCAAGAGGGCAATCAAGATTCCGCTGACGATCAAAATTCGCGCCGGCTTTTACGATCACACCATCAACGCCGTCGATACTGCCAAGCTGGCCGAAGCCTGTGGCGTCGAGCACATCGCGTTGCATGGTCGCACTAAAGAGCAGGGCTATCGCGGTCTCGCAAACTGGGACCTGGTGAAGCAAATCAAGGAAACCGTCAGCGTGCCGGTATCAGGCAGCGGCGACGTGACCACAATTGAACAAGCGTTTGCGCGTTTTCGCGGTACAGGTTGTGACGGCGTTTTGATTGGGCGCGGAGCCATGGCAAATCCCTGGATTTTCCGGCAGATTGAAGATGCGATGCAGGGCCGCGAAGTCTTTCACCCGACACTTGCCGACAAACGCGCGATCCTGCATGAGTATTTTGACATGCTGCGCGAAGACATGCCGGAAACGCCGGCCATCAATCGCATGAAACAACTTGCCGGACAATTCACGCGCGGTCTGCAAGGCGGCGCACTGTTTCGCACTTCGCTCTATCACTCACATTCAGTCGATGAAATTCTCAACCGCATCGAAGAGTATTTCGAAGCAATCGAGAACGACCGGCCGTACTTTGGCGAAGCCGGCGCACCGATTGAAGAAGCTCCGGAACTCGATTCCTGCGAAGCCGCCAGCGCTGCCTGAACACCCTGGCAAAGTCACTCTCATTGAAGCGAACATTCGTAAGTAGCAAAGACTAATTTTCGGGCCCACGAGGTGAAGTGTTAGAGCTGGCGCGGCGGCTTTGCCGCATTCCGTGCGGAAAGGCTGTGCCTTTCCGGCAGCTCCCTATCCGTTTTTTCCTGAGGCTGAGC
>JBDTTW010000037.1:0-5733 GCA_039930405.1 bacterium | reverse complement strand
TCGGGCGGCAACCAGTTGTCTTCCGGACCGACAAACGCTTCGAAGAAACGCCAGGTGCGGCGCGCGATCGAGCGCGCAAGTTTCATATCTTCAGCGTTCAGTAGCTTGCGTTCGGCCGGCCGCGGCTTGCTGACCCACCAGGCAATCGCCGGCGCTGTCAGCCACACGAGTCCGACGGCGGCGGTAACCGCCAGCCCAGCGCGGTGAACCATAATAGTCAGCACGATGGCCAGCAACGTAAGCAGCTCAGCGGGCCACATCAAACGAAACATCGCACTGAGGTCATTGCGCGCGGTCCGCTCAGCGTCCGCGGCGGTGACCCATTCGAGCAGTTTCTTTCGCGAAATCAGTTTTCTATAAACCGTCCGCAGAATTGCATCGCTCATCAAGTAAGCCTGATGCGGCAACAGCAACACCGAAAGAAAAGCCTGCGCGGTGTTGGTGCGTACGTCGCCCCACAGGCTCCAGAAATGACTGGTCCAGGGAATGCCGCGCGGATGAATCAGCAGACTGGTCGTGACATGCAGGTAGACCGGAAAAGCAATCGTAATTAGAGCGAACAAACTCCAGAGCCAGCCCGAGCCGGGAAAGATGGTCCAGGATGCGAGCAGCCAAAGAAATAGCGACGGCGCTACCAGACTGCGGCGCAGGTTGTCGAAAATCTTCCAGCGCGAAATCAGCGGCAGCGGGTTTCGCATCTGGCGCCGCGCCGCGTCAGGGACGGTCGGAAACAGCCAGCGAAGAATTTGCCAGTCGCCGCGCGTCCAGCGCTGCTGCCGTTTGGCATAAGCGTCATAAACCGCGGGATAGTCGTCGAGCAATTCGATATCAGTCGTCAACGCCGCGCGCGCGAACAACGACTCAAACAGATCGTGACTCAACAAAGAATTTTCCGGGACGCGGTTTGCGAGCGCGGCTTCAAACGCGTCGACGTCATACAAACCTTTGCCGGTAAAATTACCTTCGCAGAAAAGATCCTGATAGACGTCGGAAACCGCGGTGGTGTAGGGGTCGATTCCGGTATTGCCGGAAAAGATGCGCGCAAACCGGGAACTAGATGCGCTCTCAAGCGAGATGCTGACGCGCGGCTGCAGAATTGAGTAACCGCGGGTCACTCGCCGCGTATCAGGATCAAGTACCGGGCGGTTCAGCGGATGAATGGCGGCGCCGATCAATTTGCGCGCGACATCACGCGGAAGTTGCGTGTCGGAATCAAGCGTTATCACGTAACGAATTTGGGCCAGTAAGGGCTCAGCCGCCGTCCGCACAATGAAACTCGTATCACTTGCGCCGCGCAACAGCCGGTTAAACTCCTCCAGTTTTCCGCGCTTTCGCTCCCAACCCATCCAGCGGCCTTCGCTTGCGTTCCACAGGCGCCGGCGATGAAAGAGATGGAAACGCGGCGCTTCATCTCGGTCGCTGTAGCGAAGATTTAGTTCCGCAATACCTTTTCCCGCCGCCTCGAGCAACAGCACATCGCCAGCCGCATGTTCGGAGTCAGCGTCGGGAAAATCACCGAGCAGGGCGAAATAAATATGCGGGTCTGAATTAGCGAGGTAATGCACTTCGAGACGGCCGAGCAGCTCCTTAACCTGCTCTTCCCTCGAAAAAATCGTGGGTACTACCACCATCGTCGTTGCCTCGGCCGGAATGCCTGCAGCAGTTTCCATCTTTGCCAGAAGTCGCGGAGGAAAGACGTGGGTGACGTCCCAATTAATAACCGTCAGGGCGAGATCGCTGGCGGGAACCAGGGCAATGAGCGTAGCGATAACCAGCAATGACCAGCCGGCGCCGGCCATGGTGAGCGCCGCGATCAACACCGTCAGGATTAAACCTGTCAACAAAATCAAAGTGCCCAGATACGCAAAGGTCGCATGATGCAGAACGAAACGTCTGGCTCGTTCGACCGGTCGCGGCCGATACTCAAACTGCGCCTCAAGCTGCGCCAGACCTTCGTCAACGAGGTAATAGCCAACATGCGACTGGTAACTGGCTTTTTGGTCAGCCTCGCCAACGCTGGTCGCCGCTGCTAGTTTCACTGCCGCGCGCGCCACTGCTAACTCGTCCGCCAGTGCGCGTTTGCTGATGCGCTCAATCACATGGCGATAACGATCGCGCGCGGGAAAATCCATCTGCAAATAAGCACCGGCTGGATCCTCTCCCAACAAAGGTTCGATCAAACTGACGCTTTCAAAAAAGTCACGCCAGTCGAGCGTCGAAAGCAGTCGCATGCTGGTGATGATGTTTCCCACCGTAACTTGCGTAGAAGCTTGCCGTTGATGCTCGGCATGAATGACCTGCTCGATATTGGAGCCCTGGCGCTCCAGTTGTGCTTCCAACCATTCCGTTACCGGCATGACGGCCGGATCCTGCTCGCGCAGCCGTTGCGTGATTTGCACTACGAAGGTGTGGGGAATCTTTTCGCGCTTGCCTAACCGTTCAGCAATCAAGGGCAAGAGCGCGTCAGGCTGTCGCGCCGCAGTCTCTAACAAACGATCGGCGAGTTTGTCGGCGCGCTCGCGTTCTTCGCGGGCGCCCACGATTTGTGTTGCCAGCCGGCGCAGATTTTCGACTAGCGCTAAGCGCAGCGTGATGGCAACCGCCCACAGCTCACCAATCGATAGCGGGCTGATGGTTTGATAGGCGGCGATGAAACGGCGCAGCGTGTTGGTGTCCAGCCGGCAGTCTGTGTGCGCGATCAGCGCCACAGCCAACGCATAAATGCGCGGGTAATTTTTCAGCTCACCATCGGCGAGCTTGGGCAGTTCGTAGTAATAACTTTTCGGAAGGTCTTCGCGAATCTCGCGCAGTTGATCTTCAACGAGATGAAAATTGTCGGCTAACCATTCCGCTGCCGGAGAAATGCCGCGGCCCCTGCGGATTGCTTCAACCAACGAACGATAAGCGGCAACCAGTTTGCGACCATTGTCTTCCAGCCGCGGCAGGAGTTGCGCGCGCCCTTTTTTGCGGAGGGTCTTGTGTTCGCGGGCGAGAACTTTGGCGTATTGTTCCAACCGCTCGACGCTAAAGATCTCGGCGCTCAACGGTTGTTCGTCCTCGTAACGTGAGGCTTTCGCAAGTCTTCCAGAAAGTGATCCGAGAAATTCACTCATCGCTATTTGAAAACACTACCTGCTTTGGCGATCGGCCCTCGCGCGTTGAATGCGAACACGTTTTATTAAGGTGATTTGAATACCATCAGAATATCACGAATCGAATGCGTGCTACCGGGATCGCGGGTTCGGTCCCCAGGACTGGAGTTCTTCTCTCCATCGCGAAAACACTAAAGCGGTTTTCCGCCTGTGTAGTATCCTCGCTCGCAAATCCAATGCCGATCGCTAAAAACTCCGAACGACCAGTCCCATCTGCTCGCTGGCGCGCGCTGGCTTTGTTGTCACTTGCCGAACTGCTGGGCATGTCGCTTTGGTTCAGCGCTTCCGCGGTTGTGCCTGCACTGCGCGCTGAATGGCATTTGGGCGAGACGGCGGCGAGTTGGTTGACGATTTCAGTCCAGCTCGGCTTCGTGTTCGGAACCTTGCTCAGCGCCTTCTTGAATTTGCCGGACCTGATCAGCGTTCGTTACCTGTTTGCCGTTTGCGCCCTTGGCGGGGGGCTGGCGAATGCTGCTTTCGGTGCTTACGCGCATGGTCCACAGATGGGAATCGCGCTGCGTTTTCTGACGGGCATGTTTCTCGCCGGCGTTTACCCACCGGGAATGAAAATCATGGCGACCTGGTTTCAACGCGGCCGGGGCATGGCGCTGGGTGTGCTCGTTGGCGCTTTGACGTTGGGCAAGGCTTCGCCGTATCTGGTGAATGGACTCGGCAGTTCTGATTGGCGCGTGAATGTTTTTTTCATTTCGTTGCTCGCGATTGTGGGCGGCTTGATCGTATTGCTTTTCGTGGACGATGGACCACACGCCTTGCCGCCGGCTCGTTTCGACTGGACACAAGCATTTGCTATTTTCCGCAATCGCGGACTGCGCCTCGCAAGTTTTGGTTACTTCGGCCACATGTGGGAACTGTACGCGATGTGGGCGTGGATACCGGTAATGATTCGCGCCAGCCTGGCAGCGCAGAATACTTCGTCCGAACTCGCCGAGTTCTCCTCATTTCTAATCATCGGCTGCGGCGCGCTGGGATGTGTTGGCGGCGGGTTGCTGGCTGACCGTGTCGGCCGAACTGCAGTCACTTCATGGGCCATGGCCATCAGCGGGACGTGTTGTTTGCTGGTCGGTTTTCTTTTCGGGGCAAATCCGTTGCTGTTGTTAGCTGTGTCAGCGGTTTGGGGGGTAACGGTGATTGCCGACTCGCCACAGTTTTCTGCCTGCATCACCGAGTTGGGAGATCGGCAATACATGGGCACGGCGCTAACCATTCAAACCAGCATTGGTTTTCTGCTCACCAGTTTTTCGATTCAACTGGTTCCTGTCTTTGTAAATCTGGTCGGCTGGAGGTATGCGTTCACAATTCTTGCGCCGGGACCGTTTCTGGGAGTGCTGGCGATGCTTCGTTTGCGCGGCTTGCCTGAAGCTGCAAAAATCGCCGCTGGGAAAAGATGATCAGGTGGAACCGCGAGCGATAGCGACCGGATGCCGGCTTCGATACCAGAAAAAGAATTCATTCTATCCAGCACAATAACCTTAGCGTCCGGTCGCTACCGCTCGCGGTTCTGCATTAACATCGTTAATCCGCGGCAAAAAGATGCTTACAGAACTCAAGACACGCACGCGCAAGATCATTCGGCTGCTTAAGAAGGCTTACCCGGATGCCAAGTGTTCGCTGAATCACTCGAACGCTTTCGAGTTACTGACTGCCACGATCCTTTCGGCGCAATGCACCGACGCACGCGTGAACATAGTCACGCAGGATCTGTTTCGCAAATATCGCAAGCCAGAAGACTATCTGAAAGTTCCGGAGAAAGAACTCCAGCGCGACATTCGCACCAAGGGTTTCTTTCGCAACAAGACAAAATCGATTCAGGGAACAGCAAAAGTTTTGACCGAACAATTCGGCGGGAAGGTTCCTGAGACGATCGAGGAACTACTGGAGCTGCCGGGCGTGGCGCGGAAAACCGCGAACGTAGTCATGGGCAATGCTTTTGGAATTGCCTCGGGCGTGGTGGTTGATACACACGTTACGCGCCTGTCGCACCGGCTGGGGTTGTCAGCCGCGAACACTGCGGAAAAGATTGAAAACGATCTGATCCTGCTGGTGCCAAAGAAAGACTGGGTCATCTTTTCCCACTTGCTCATCGCGCACGGCCGCGCGATTTGCAAAGCACGAAAGCCGCTGTGCGACCAGTGCGTCATTGAAAAGCATTGCCCCTCGTCGTCTCTTAAGACCGGGGTCATGCCCGGGAGCTAACCCTTTCCGCGTCAGAGTTCTATCATTCTCTGTGCGTCCTTTCATCAAGCCGAACGCAATGCTTTTGGCGCTGGTCTGGCAGATACAGACAATCACCGCTAGAATGAGCGCCGTTCCCTAATCTGAATAGCCCCGACAGTCTTCTGCCGCCACCCATGCCAGCCACGAACCGGTTGCCGCTAGTCTTGCGATCTCTCAATTCTGTAGGCCCAAAACAGCCGTTTTGTTGGGAGAAACGCGCGTGAGCTATCGCTTTCCCTGGTATCGTCTGGCCGACGAGCATCTGCTCGATCTGCGCATTTGTGACCTGGCCCTGAAGATCAAGGGCTCGTTTCTCGAACCTCACATCAAGCGGCTTTACAGTGAA
>JBDTTW010000036.1:0-2523 GCA_039930405.1 bacterium | reverse complement strand
CTTTTTTCTTGCTCGAGAAGCGCACGCTGTAAAGCTCGACATCGGCGCCGTCAAACTCTTTCGGCAGAAAGCGGCGCACTTCGGTCCAGCGAGCGCCGTCATCGCGAGTTGAAAAAACAGCGTTCCCGGCCAGCACAAAACCAATTTCCTTGTCGCGAAAGTAAATATCATTGATTGCGTCGGGTGTATCGATCGTTTGGCGCACCCAACTGGTTCCGGCATCGTCGGTGCGCGCCAGGAAACCACCGTCACCGCCAACCCAACCTCGTTGGCCATCAAGAAAGAAAACTGTGTTCAGGTCTTTGCCGGCAAGACCGGCGCGCGTCGGTGTCCAGCCCTGTTGCGCCTGCGCCGAAAAAGCCAGCGCAATTAGAAAAAGCGTTGCCGCGAACAGTCGGGTTGGTGAATTTTGCACGAGTCTTTCCCCTGGGCGTTAATTGGATGTCGCTGCTTTTTGAGAAGAGCCAGCCCAATCAATCTGTCTCTTCAACAAACTTTTTCTGGGGGTTAATTGTTTAGAGTTTTTACCTTAACTGCACACTCAACACAAGCTGTCGATTGTGTCCTGGTTTGAATATCCTTTTGTGCGTCCTCGGTCTTCTCAATGCTGCTGTGGTGGGCAAGCTAACAAACCCCACCACAGACACAAAGAACACAAACCTGGCACAGAGAAAACTAGAAACAGGATACCGCGCAAGCTAAAGGGCCGCGCGAGTTTCCCCGGCGGCCCTTATCCCCATCAGCTTTCCTCAATTACCAGCGGTGTCCACTCGATAGATAGTCCCATCGAGAATGACCAGGACCTTTTCTCCCAACGAGAAGAACGCTGCCAACCGAGGCTTCTGTTTGAGCAGCGCAAAATATTCATCGCTGCCAAATTTCACCACCGTCTGCGGCAAAGTCGTGCCTGCCTTGAAATCCGCGTCGGTCCAGACACCATCGCGCAGGTAGAAGGTCTTGCCGCCCGCAGTGCGGATCGAGCCGGATTGATCGTCTTTCTCAACCCGCATCGTTTCCTGTTGCTCGCGCGCCTTTTTGCTTTGTTGCACGGCAACAGTGCCGGTAACGGCGCTCGCGTCTGCGACGCTCGGCGCCGGCGGTGGCGGCGGCGCATTTGAACCGCCCCGCGCGTTACCAAAGCCTTTTGTTCGTGCGAGCGGCGTGCTGGTAAAGCCCACTGCTGCGTTCTGCTCGACTGCCAGATAAGAAGTGTAGGGCGTAACTATCCCGTAGCGCGTCCCCAGATCAACTATTTCATCGCGCAGCTCCCGCTGCTCGCCGTTAGTTCGCACCTGTTCCATCAGCCAGCCGACGCGTCGCGTGGCCCATAAGCGGGGCAGAAAATCATTCGCTTCTTCAGTCAAAGCGAAATGAAGGTTGTTGTAGTAGAACTTTCTTTCGCTGCCGCCACTTTTGCCGGTGAGCGTCAAACGCACAAAGTTCATGTCGATTGGATTGCGGTAGCGGCCGATGATTGTCAGTTGCGAGCCGCGGAACAAGTCGGGCATCGTGCGCGGATAAGACAGATCGGTTTCGACGCCTGCCATATCCAGCCGCAGGTCGCTGAGCACCGGATAACTAATCCGCGCAAAGAAATTGGAGACCTTAACTTCCAAATCCTCTTTCGGTTCAATGTAGTCAGCAACGCCACCGGATTGCGACGCCAGCCGGTCCAACAAGGAAGTGTTCACGTCATAGCCGACGCCGAATGGGAAGATGCGCGCTCCGTCGGTCTGTTTCGCGTTTGCCAGAATTTGTTCGACGTTGGTGGTTCCAACCGTTGGCAAGCCGTCAGTTAGAAAAACGATCATGCGCGGATGGTCCAAATTAGTGGAACGACTGATCTGTTCCCTGGCAGCTGTCAGTGCCGCATCGATGTTTGTCCCCCCAACGGGCCTTAGCGCTTCAACAAAACGCAGTGCGCGCGTTCGCCCGGCTTCATCCGCATTGATCAATTCATTGGCCAGCAAGTGTTCTTCGCCGGCGAACGAAATCACGTTGAAGCGATCCGTCGGGCGCAGAATTTTGATGCCATAGAGTAAAGCTGCGCGTGCTTTTTCCATCTTGCTGGCGTCAGCCATCGAGCCGGACGTGTCGAGCACAAAGACAATGTCCTTGGCCACATACTCCCGTTCTGACCAATCATCTTTCGGCGAAACCATCAAAAGGAAATAGCCATCCTTACCCGGCTCGCGATGGGTCAACAGCGTGACGCCGAAGTCTTCGCGCGAGAGAGCGTAGAACAATTGAAAATCCTGAGGCTCGCCCTGATTCTCGAAAGTTACCAGGGCGCGACCGGTGCCGTTTCGTTTCACTTCAATCGCATGAGTTGGAGAATAAATGTTGCGCAGCGGGTCTTTGCTTTCAAGTTCTATCCGGCCGGAGACCGAGCCGATCTGGGCCATCTGTCTGCCGGTACCAAGCGGATAACGATAGGCAACGGTGCCCGACTCGGCCCGCAGGATTTGGCTGTAACTGATTTCCAACTTCTTGTCGGCATGTGGTGGTATCGGAAATATGCTC
>JBDTTW010000035.1:0-8541 GCA_039930405.1 bacterium | reverse complement strand
GCGAATGCTGGCCTGACAGGTTGATTGACGAGCTGCCGAATGTTTACCTCTACAGTGTTAACAATCCTTCGGAGGGCACCATCGCGAAAAGACGGTCCTACGCGGAATTGATTTCCTATCTGACGCCGCCAATGGAAAACGCCGGCGTTTACCGGGAACTCGCGACGCTTAAGGATTTAGTAATGTCGTATCGGCAAAGCGCAAAAGATGACGAGCGCGAGCGACTGTTTGAATCGATTGAGGAGTACTCCCGCTTGTCAAATTTGCAGGTTGAAAGAGCGGGGGCATGCTCGTCTTCCTGACCGGCGAACTTCTCGAGGCGTTGTTTCACTAAACCTTGAAAGCCTTTCAAACGTCGGATTGACTGCTCATTGATAGTCATCTCATGGTCGCGAAGGCGGGCTGGCCCCCGCTCTGCTGCGCAACGACTCACGAAACTTCTCAGAAGTCAGTCTGTGCCTGAAGGCCTCGACGCCATCAATGGTGATGACTGGAATGTCAGATTGGTAACGTCTCAACAACTCGCGGTCGCTTTCAATGTTGATCTCCTGAAGCGTATATTCATTCTTGCAATCCGCCCCTTGCATCGCTTGCCTGGCTTCATCGCAGAGATGACAGCCGGGACGCGTGTACAAGACCACGTCACGTTTTGGAATACTTTGTTTGTGACTCATAAGATTGTCAAATTCATTGTACTTGGAAATTAAGCGGACGATATTAACCAATGGAGGCGAATATGGCGAAACAAGATTTGGATACGGCGGCGGCGGTGACTTTGTTAAATGAGATTCTGGAAACTGAACTTGCCGGCGTTTGCCGGTACACGCATTATGCGCTGATGGTTTTTGGTCACAGTCGCATACCGATTGTTAGTTGGCTGCGCGGTGAAGCCACTACCTGCCTCGCGCACGCAAATGAAGCTGGCGAACTTGTCACCCATCTCGGCGAACATCCGTCGTTAAGAATTGGCGCGCTGCTGGAAACACATAAGCACGGAATCAACGACATTCTGCTGGAATCGTTAGAGGCTGAGAAGCAGGGGCTGGAACTCTACAAGCAGCTCCATGAACTGGCGAAAGATCGTTCGGTGCTGCTGGAAGACTACGCGCGCAAGATGATCGCGGAAGAGGAAACACATCTTGGCGAAGTGAACAAGATGTTGCGCAAGCCGGGCGAGATAACGCAGTTTGCTGGATAAGGACGTCAGTTGTCAGTGGTCCGTTGTCAGTGGACATTACACCAACTTACCGCAAACAACCTGACCGCAAACAACTGACAACTGACAACTGACAACTGACCACGGACAACTCAATGTTCGAACGCAGACACGAAAAATTGGCGCCGTTCCCGGTCTTTCTCAGGAGAGTGGTCGGCTCCGTTGGGCTGGGGCTGGCGATGTTGCTGATCGCTTTGCTCATCGGAATCTGCGGGTATCACTGGCTTGGTGGTCTCAACTGGATCGATTCGTTGCTCGAAGCATCAATGATCCTGGGCGGTATGGGGCCGATTAATCCGCTTAGCAATACAAGTGTGAAAGTATTTGCCTCAATTTATGCGCTTTTCAGTGGCGTTGTTTTCATCGCCCTCATGGGACTGTTGCTGACGCCCGTAGTACATCGAATGATGCATAAGTTCCACCTGAAGGATTCCTGAATAAAGATCCAGCTGAGAATTGACTATGGACGATCGGCGCGCAAAACCCCGGCTGCGAGTCAGCCTCGATGCGATGTGGGACAGTTCAACGGAGGCCCACAGCGCGCGAGTCACCGATCTGTCTGAAGGCGGCTGCTTTCTCGATTCGGTTGGCGAAGTGCGGCTGGGGGAGATCGTGGGCTTTCGCATTCTGCTGCCTGACGACGATTGGTTATACCTGGAAGGGGAAGTCAGACACTACAGCTTCGGCCGCGGCTTTGGCGTGCAGTTCGTTGAGTTGAATGAGGAACAGACCGATAAGCTGCTTGCACTAGTCAAATCGGCAAGCACAAGTAGTGGCGAAAGCTCGCCGATGTCCGCAGATTTGGTTGAAGAGTAGAGTCTCGAAGATTCCGTAACTGCTTGATTGGACGCCAAACTGCTTCATTTACGTCGTACCTCAATTTGGCCTGGCGGCGTTCGAAATCGGCCGTAAGAGAAAGAACTGGCGCTGAACCGGATGGGCGAAGTTTCGCCAGCGTGACAGCAGTCGGTTTTGCACAATCTCAAAACCCGCAGCTTGAAAAGTCTCGCGCCATTTAGCTTCACCGCGAAAAGTGCATTCGCCGGTCCGCCCACGCCATTGGCGGTTATGAACGCTGCACAAAAAACGGTCCCACCAAGTCGCCGGAATGTCTTCGTAAACCACTACCAACCCGTCATCTTTTAGTACCCGCTTCAGTTCTCTCAATATAGTTTCCACATCCTGCGCGTGATGCAGCACGTAGCAGAAAAGCACTGCCTCGAATGAATGATCGCCGGCGGGGAAGTGTCTGCCATCGTAACGGCGAAAATTCACGGGCGCATCAGGTTGGCCAGCCACATCGATTCCCAAAACGTAACTGCCGAGCAATCCCGCGAGGTGGTGCGCGATGAAGCCATTGCCACAGCCAACGTCCAGAATTTCGTAAGCGTTCGGAATGACTCGCGCGATCTCTAATGCCATGTCGTAAGCGCGTCCCACTTTTCGCCGGCGACGTTCGCGACGAAGTCTGCGCCCGAGGCCGGGAAGAATGTTCACGTTCTCAGCGCCCGGAACATCGAGTGGCGCTCCGTACCGCGGTAACGAGGGCTCGGTGAAATATGGCGAATAGCCAGACGGCGACGATTTAGAGTTTAAGAATGGTGATTCCAACATGCTGCTGTGAGGTGCAAGCCCGGTGCCGCGCGATCGAACTCGAAAACCCGAGCAAATGGACTGACCCGACAAAGGCGGCGCGATAATTTAATGACCGTTGGCTGCAAGAATGCTCGGACACTGTAAAGCAAACTGTTAGTTTGCGGTCGTGGCCAGCGTTCAGAATTGCCGAAACGCGAACCGTTACGTCGCTGTCCAATCTTCGCGCAAACCAAAAGGTTGGCTTACAGTCGACTCCCGCGTGCGACCGCAATCTAACAGATTGCTTTACATCCACTGCCCAAATTGTCGGCTATTCGGTATGATCGGAAATCAAAATCAATTCGAAACATTCTGACTGAGGTAACCTATGATTAGAATGGCCAGTATCGTCCTGCTGTTTAGTTTTTCTGGCATCGCATTCGCGCAAAGTGCAGCTCGCATGAAGAATCCGACCACGCTTCCATCCAGTTATTGGCCGCCCGAGAAAAGCCAGCCGATCATCGACAAGACGCAAACGATTAGGCTGGCACCCGAGTTGTCACAGTTAACTGCCGGCGAGCGCAGTGCGGTTCAGAAGCTGCTGGAAGTGGGGAAAATCTTTCAATCGCTTTACGAAAAGCAGCGGCACCCTGAAGCGCTGTCGTCTTATCGCGATCTGCTTCAGGTTGATAAGCGAATGGGTTCGACCGCCGCTTCGCAAAACTTGCTGACGCTTTACCGGCTCAACCAGGGACCGATTGCGACCACGCTGGAAAACAAGCGCGAGCCTTTTCTGCCGGTCGCCGGGATCGAGCCGGGCAAGAATGTGTACCCCTGGGCGGTCAAGAAACAGGACGTGGATGATTACCTCGCGGCACATCCCGAACAGCGGAATCAGTTTCTGGATTTGCGCAGCGTGGTGCGTGCTGTCACACAGCCGAACCTTTCGGAGGATCTGCTTAAGCTCAAAAAGTATTCGGTTCTGGCAACGCTTCACCCCGGACTTCAGGACGACTTAAGTGAGCTAGTGGGAGCGAGGTTGCGTTCAGGATCGCGCAGTTCGGTGCCGCGCGCGGGACAGAAGTTCTATGCCATACCTTATTCGCTTGCGTATGCAGACGAGTTGATGAAGGCCTTTAGCTTGTTGAACGAGGCAGCGGATTTAGTGGCAAAGGACGACGATGAATTTGCCCGTTATCTGCGCAATCGCGCGCGCGATCTACTGTCCGACGATTACGAATCGGGCGACGCTGCCTGGGTGACTGGTCATTTCAAAAACTTGAACGCGCAGATAGGTTCATACGAAACCTATGACGACGAACTCTACGGAGTGAAGTCGTTCTTTGGTTTCAGTTTGCTGGCAACCCGGCAACAGGAGACGACCGCGCTGCGCCAGGCAATGAAAGGACTCCAGGCGCTGGAGGATTCGCTGCCGTACGATCACCATAAACGCGTGCGCGAAGACATTCCGGTTGGCGTTTACGACGTGGTTGCCGACTTTGGCCAGACGCGCGGCGGCAATACCGCGACCATCCTGCCGAATGAAAGCTACCTCGCGCGGCGTTACGGCCGAACAATCCTGTTGCGCGCGAACATCATGCGCGACACGAGCATTTTTGACAGCACTGCAAAAACCCTGGCAGCCGCAGTTGGCGCGGAACAAGCGAAAGACTTAACGAACGAAGGCAATTTCTACCGAACGCTATGGCATGAAGTTGGTCATTATCTCGGCGTTGACCGCACGAAAGACGATCGCGAACTCGATGAGGTACT
Source organism: bacterium (assembly GCA_039930405.1). Taxonomy (GTDB): domain Bacteria; phylum Acidobacteriota; class Blastocatellia; order Pyrinomonadales; family Pyrinomonadaceae; genus PSRF01. The sequence continues at coordinate 3,977 of JBDTTW010000035.1, read as the reverse complement.
CCAGGACGACGCAAGCCTGCTCGAAGAAATGAAGGCGGATTTAGTTTCCCTATTCGTTGCTGAAGCCTTGCGCAAGCAGGGCTATTACAACGACGCGCAATTGAAAAGCGTTTATGCCGGCGGCATCCTGCGCGTGTTGCAGAACAACAAACCGCGGCGCGACCAACCTTACAACACGATGCAGCTCATGCAGTGGAATTACTTTTTGGAGAATGGCTTGCTGACCTTTGATCAACCGAGCCACACGCTGCACATTCACTATGACAAATATCACAGCGTAGTCGGCAAGCTGCTGGCGAAAGTCCTGGAAGTCCAATACGCCGGGGACAAGACTGCGGCCGATCGGTTCATCGATCAGTACGCAACCTGGGATGAAAGTCTGCATGGCGTGGTGGCAAAGAATATTCGCGACCAGCAGCGGTATCGCTTTCGGCTGTTCAAGTACGCAGCTTTGGGAGAATAGTTAAGTAAGAATTATTTGCCGCGGATTAACGCGGAGTCGCGCGGATAAGAAAACGAAACATTACACCTGGTTAACTGATTCCGGCTCTTGCTGTTTTCAGATCCGCGCTTATCCGCGTGAATCCGCGGCCAGAATCTTATTTCCCAAAGGCATCGGCGCCGAGGAAGTGCTCGCGCAGGTAGGTGACGGTGTCATGCAAAGTCTCGCCCGGATCGCGCGGACGGAATCCGAGTTCGCGCGACGCCTTGGCGCAGTTGAGGTACCAAAAGTATTGGGCCATCTCGATCGCACCAGGCTCGACCGGCGAGGTCATGTCCCATTGCTTGAAAAAGGAATCGATTAACTTCGAACCGGTAATAGCGAACCGCGAAGGCAGCGCTAGCTTGGGAGCGGAAATCTTCGTCAGTCTTTCCAGTCGGCCAAAGAATTTAGAAAACGTCCAGTTCGCGGCGCCTAATAGGTAACGCTCTCCGTGCCGGCCCTTCTTCATGCCGGCGCGAAATGCTGTGGCCGCGTCGCGCACATCCACAAAACTTAAACCACCAGTCGGCACAGCACCGATCTTCCGCGCCATGAAATCGAGAACCATTTTCGTCGAGCTCAACCGCTCATCTTCAGGACCAAGCAACAGGCTGGGATTCATTATCACGACGCGGGCGCCCTTGCCATTGAATCGTTCGAGCGCCGCCATTTCCTGATAAGCCTTGCTGGCGTAATAGGGCCAGCGCGCGATGATGTCGAGCGGGGTTGGGTACGACTCGTCGGGCAGCAGTTCACCATCTTCGGTGACCGCAATTGTGCCGCTTGTCGAAGCAAGTACGATCGTTTTAACGTCCGCATCCTTCGCGGCAGCGCACAGCAAGCGCGTTCCTTCAACGTGGACCTTGTACATTTCCTGCGCGTCTTCGCGTTCGCGCGAAACCTTTCCGGCCAGATGATAAACTTGCGTGATGCCATCAACCGCCTGCTTGACGTCCTTTTCGCTGGTGATTGAGCCGGCGAAAGTTTCCACTCCCAGGCCCACCAGCCAATCGGGAATCGACGTCGCCATCACGCGAATATCCTTTTCACCGTCAGCAACCAACTGCTTGACGAGGTGGGAGCCGAGGAAACCGGTGCCGCCAGTTACCAAAGTCGTAGCACGCGGGCGCTTTTCAATTCCCGCCCGCCGCTTAGTGCCGGGTTTTGCGGGCGTGATGCGCGCGGTGCGTTTGGTGGGACTATTTTTGGTTGTGGCCATAACTAACTAATTTCTTCGCCATCGCGCCCATCGACTTGCGGGCGCCGTTCAGCTTTCCAGCGCGCGCGCAATTCCTGCGCAGCAAAACTTCGTCGCGTCGAGTCTCGCAAATTCTCTACGTCATGTTTGATGCGCGCCGCAATCAGCCGGTAGGCCTCCGCGCGCGGCATGCCCTGAGTCAGTGCTTCCAGTTCCTCGATCGAAACATAGCGGCCGATGCGCGCGCTGATTTTTCGGTTCTTAAGAATTGTCGAACCGGTCGAACCTTTCGGCATGGCGTCGTGAGTTCCTGCCAGATAAATGGGCAGGATGCCGACACGCGCGTGCAGCGAGAGATAACCAATGATCGGTTTGAACTCAGCCATCTCGCCAGTTAACGACCGTGTGCCCTCGGGAAAGATCAAGGCGTTGTAGCCACGATCGAGGAAGGAACTCGCATGACGCAGCGATTGCCGCAGCGATCCGGTTCGTTCCATCGGCACCAGGTTGGTAAAGTTCTCCATCACCGCGCGCTTGTATTTGTTGTCGAAGAAATAATCGGCTGCTGCCAGCGCCACCATGTCCTTGCCAGCTTCGCCCAGGGCCATCTTCGTCAAGCCCATGTCGAGATGCGAAGAGTGGTTGGCGGCAACAATGAAATTCGTGTGCGGCGGAATATTCGAGCGGCCTTCGTAATGCGTGTCGAGAAAGCGGTCATAGAACAACCATTGCAGTGCGTCGGCCGCTTTGTTGCCGGCAGCGCCAACGAACGAGGGGACATTAATTTCGTTGCCGGAATCGCGACCCCCGGTCGCGGCTTTTGCAGTTTCCCGAGCAGCCGCGCCCGGGCGCCTGCTAACTACGCCGGCGAGCTCGCGTATGTCCTGCACTTCGTTGAACCGTTCAGGAGCCGAAATCGATCCGCCTGCGTTCTCAACTGCCGCCGCGAGTTCGACGAACATCAGGCTGTCAAAGCCCAGGTCGGCGAGCCGCGAATTTATCGAGATCTCGTCCCGCGAACGGTTGCTGACATTGGCGACAATTCCAATCAGCCAACTGCTTTCCGAATCCAAGACCCTGTCCGTTGCTTCGGGCACGCCGGATTTTTCTGTTTCCTCGAGCGCCTGAAGAATAGTAAGCACCCCGGCACGCTTCACCTTGCGCGTCGCCGTCCGCGGCAGCTCAACGTCGGTGAAGTGCAAAACTTTTATGCGTTTGTAATAGGGAAGCGAGGCAGATACTTCGCGGAAATGTTCTTCAACTTTGCGGCGCAATTCAGATCGAGAAAGCGTGATGTCATACTCGTCGTCGGCCACGACCAGGCAGGCGACTTTCTCCCCAATGCCATCCGCCAAACCAACGATACTTAACTCCTTTACGTAAGGAGAAGTGTCGTAGACTTCTTCCAGCTCATCCGGATAAACGTTCTTGCCGTTCGTATCAACGATGATTTCTTTTGAACGGCCCACCAGAAAAAGATTGCCGTCTTCATCGAGCCTGCCAAGGTCGCCGGTGTAGAGCCAGCGTTCCACCAGCGTGCTGCGCGTCGCATCTTCATCGGCATAGTAGCCGAGCATCACATTTGGACCACGGGCAATCACTTCGCCGACGCCGCTCGCGTCCGGATCGGCGATTTTGACTTCAACACCAGGCAGCGGCCGGCCCACGCTTCCAGTCAACATGCGATTCTCCGGTCGCGTAACAGTCAATACCGGCGACGCTTCAGTCAGGCCATAGCCCTCGAGGACTGTGAAGCCCAGCCCCTGAAAATCTTTTTGCAGTTTTTCGCTGAGCGCCGAGCCGCCGCTGATGAAATAGCGAATGCGTCCGCCCATGCCTTCGTGGATAGGATAAAAAATGAGCGGACCCAGATTGAGCGAAATTCGATCCCGGAGCCACGCGTTTCCCTTGATCATCGCGTCAGCAGTTTTACCGATCCAATCGCTGTTCTCATAAAGACGATTCTTGATGCGTCGATGCAGCAGCTCCCACAGCGCCGGCACGCCAACCATGCCGGTCACGTGGCCGTTCTTTATCGCGCGGGCCAGCGCTTCTCCGGTGAGTTCCGGCAAGTAAGTGATCTGTGCACCGCGGCTCAAGGGCGTCAGAAATCCGGTGGAGAACTCGAACGTGTGGTGCAGGGGTAACACGGAAAGGACGCCGTCCTTGGTGCTCATGTCGAAAACCGACGACAGCATCGAGACCATGCTGGTCAGGTTGCGATGCGAAAGCATGACGCCTTTGGGCCGGCCGGTCGTTCCCGAGGTATAGACGATGGTGGCCAGGTCGCCGGTC
>JBDTTW010000034.1:0-5115 GCA_039930405.1 bacterium | reverse complement strand
CGCGCCGGTAACTTTCAAAAAGGAAAGCAACGATTGGGTGACCGTTACCTGCGACAAAACAAAATTCAAAATGGTAGGTGTCGCGCGCGATGCGTTCCCCGAAGTGCCTTCGTCCAAGTCAACGCCGACGAAACTGTCGGCTGAGATCATCAAGTCGTTCATCGATAAGACAATCTTCGCAATCACGCAGGAAGAGTCGCGTTACACGCTCTCGGGCGCAAAGTTCATTATGGACGACACCGGGGCGAAGATGGTCACGACGGACGGCCACCGGTTGGCTTACGTCGAGCGAAAAGGAGTTTCCAAGGACGGAAGTGACGCGATTGATACGCTAATTCCGCGAAAAACCTTAGCAGAATTGACAAAACTCACCGCCGGCTTTGAAGGGGAAATCAGCCTGGGCCTCGATAATAATCACATCTTTTTCGAAGTTGGACCGCGGTTGCTGGTTTCCCGCATGTTGTATGGCCAGTTTCCGAACTACGATATGGTCATGCCGAAGAATAACGACAAATCGGTGCAGTTCGACTCTGGTTTGTTGAACTCGGCAGTCAGGCGTGTAGCCCTTATGTCGGACGAACGTTCGCACGCCATTCGCTTCCATCTGGAGCCGAATCAACTTGTGATCAGCTCGCAGAACGCGGAGGAAGGCGAAGCAAGCGAAACCATTCAGGCCGATTACAGTGGCGAGGAGACAGACATCGGTTTCAACGCGCAGTACTTGCTGGAGTTTCTGAACGTGATCGGGGAGGGGGCCGTAGCTTTCGAATTCAAGGATGGAAACTCACAAGCGCAACTTCGTCCGGCTGAAGGCGGCGACTACGACTACAAATACGTCGTCATGCCGATGCGGCTCTGATTTTATTCCTAATCTGAAAGTGAAAGAGCGTTCTTGTTTCCGAACAAGGGCGCTTTTGCTTTTGCCTGACTGCGAAAGGAGATTAGCTCGTGCTCATGTTAAAATCCCTTGATGATCCTCGACTTCGTTGAAGTAGAAAATTTCCGCAACCTCAGCGGAAAGATCTCCTGGGGACCAGGGCTAAATATCATTCACGGCAATAACGGCCAGGGTAAAACAAACTGGCTTGAGGCCATCCATCTCCTCTCGAGAACCAAGTCATTTCGCACGCAACGCCTTCAGGAAACGATTCAGTTTGGAAAGGACAGCGCGTCGGTAGCTGGTCGCGTTTCAAGCGGCGACAACCTCCAGCGCGACCTGCGCGTAACCCTGAAAGGAAACACCAAGACGATCGCGGTGAACGACAAGCGCGAACAACTAGCCAGGTATCTGGGCCAGTTGCAGGTTTTTTCGTTTACGGCCGATCAGCTTGAAGTGGTGCGCGGAGTGCCCGAAGCGCGCCGGCATTTCATCGATCGCGGCGTTGCTTCATTGCGCCCAGCGTACGTGCGCACAGTTTCCGACTACAACCGCGTCATCAAACAAAAGAACCGCATTCTGCAGGACAACCTCGAGCAGGACCGTGGGCTCGCAGAATTACAAAACTTGCTGGCGCCCTGGAACGAACAGCTGATCCAGTTGGCGGCGGAAATTCATCGAGCTCGCGTTGATTACACTGAACGTCTTAACGCTGAGCTCGAACGCACTTTATTCGAGCCGGCCGAGCTTCACATTCGTTATTCGTCTTCGCTGGACGGCAAGGGTGATTTGAGTGACTACGGCGCGCTCTTGAACCAAAGGCTGGAACTTAGAATGCCCGCCGAAGCGGCCGCTGGGCGTGCTTTGCTAGGTCCGCATCGAGACGATTTGGCAGTGCATTTGGCAGGCCGGGAATTGCGCGTTTTTGGCAGCTCTGGACAACAACGTAGCGCCTTGCTGCTCTTAGACTTAGCGGCGATTTCAGTGTATAATTCATGGCACGATGATCGCCCCCTTTTTCTGGTCGACGATGTTGACGCTGAGCTGGACGAAAATCGGATAAGACGTCTTTTGGAATACCTTGAAGGTCGCACGCAGACATTCATCACCACCTCGAAACGAAGTCACGTTGCAGGGTTCATTTCCAAAGCAAACGTTTACGAGATTGCCGCGGGCCAGGCAGTGCAGCCGGAATTGAACCGAAGCACTTTCTCGGCACTTGCGGCCAGAGACTGAGTTTGGCCGCGAACGCAAAGTCAGGACAGCGAGTTTGCTATGGATGAAGGCGACCAGGACGATGTGTTGAAGAGCAATAAGGAGAAGCAATTGTCAACAGCAGGAACTATTACGGGTAAGAAAAGCCAAGCCTACGATTCATCCTCAATTGCCGTTTTGGAAGGACGCGAAGCAGTGCGCAAACGTCCGGCAATGTACATCGGATCAACCGGCGAGTTAGGTCTGCATCATCTTGTTTACGAAGTCGTCGACAACTCGATTGACGAAGCGCTGGCCGGGTATTGCGATACGGTCGAAGTCACCATTCATCTTGATAACTCAATAACAGTGATCGACAACGGCCGCGGCATTCCGGTCGACTTGATGAAAAAGGAAAAGAAGTCCGCAGCGGAAGTAGTGATGACCAAACTGCACGCGGGTGGCAAATTCGATTCGAACGCTTATAAAGTTTCCGGCGGTCTGCACGGCGTTGGCGTTTCCTGCGTCAATTTTCTTTCCGAGACACTACGTTTGGAGATTTGGCGAGACAATAAAACGTACGAACAGGAATACGTTCGGGGCATCTCAGTGGCGCCGTTGGCCCAATCAGGAAAGACAAAGAGACGCGGCACCAAGATCACCTTCAAGCCGGACGGCCAAATCTTCGATCACACAGTTTTCAGTTTCGACAAATTATCAGAACGGCTGCGAGAAAAAGCTTTCCTCAATAAAGGCATTCGCATCACCATCAAGGATGAACGCGAAGAGCCTGAGCGCTCGCATGAGTTTTACTATAAGGGCGGCATCGCTGAGTTCGTCAAACATCTCAACAAGAACAAAACGACGTTGCACGACAAGCCCCTTTATTTCGAGAAGGAAGGCGACGCTCTTTCGATTGAAGTGGCGATTCAGTACAACGACGGCTATGACGAGAAGGTCTATTCTTTCGCAAATAACATCAACACGGTGGATGGCGGCTCACACCTGTCCGGCTTTCGCTCGGCGTTTACCAGGACGATTAATTCCTATGCCCAGTCTTCAGGTCTGGCGAAGAACTTCAAAACTTCGCTGACCGGCGACGACGTGCGCGAAGGCCTGGTTGCAGTTATTTCAGTAAAGTTGCCGCAGCCACAGTTTGAAGGTCAGACAAAGGGCAAGCTGAATTCGGATGTTAAGGGTGCTGTTGAGTCTTTTCTAAACGAACGTCTCACCGAATATCTGGAGCAGAACCCGACGGTGGCGCGCAGGATTGTCGGCAAATCTGTCGACGCCGCACGAGCCCGTGAGGCAGCCAGAAAAGCCAGAGAAATCGTGCGCAAAGGTGCGCTCGGGGGATCGATGCTGCCGGGGAAACTTGCCGACTGCCAGGAAAAGGATCCGGCGCTCTCTGAAATCTACATTGTTGAGGGCGACTCCGCCGGCGGTTCAGCGAAGCAGGGCCGCGATCGCAAGAACCAGGCAATCCTGCCGCTCAAGGGAAAAATTCTTAACGTCGAAAAAGCCCGTTTCGACAAGATGCTGGGCCACAGCGAAATCAAAGCTTTGATCACTGCGTTGGGAACCGGTATCGGCAAAGAGGATTTTGACGCGAGCAAGCTTCGTTATCACAAGATCATTTTGATGACCGACGCTGACGTTGACGGTTCGCACATCCGGACGCTGCTGCTTACTTTCTTCTATCGGCAGATGGCTGAGTTGATCGTGCGCGGCTACGTCTATATTGCCCAACCGCCGTTGTTCAAGGTGAAGCGCGGCAAGAAAGAAGAGTACATCAAAGACGAAAGCCTGATGGTCCGTTATCTGATGCGGATGGCGACTGCCGACATGACCGTGAAGTCTGTCGGCGCCAACCAGGATATCGAAGGTAAGGAATTAGCACGGTCGCTGGAAAAGCTCGTCGACCTGAAGCACTTCTGCGAGCGCGCGGCTCGCCGGCTGGGCGGCGACGCGCACATGCTCGATACTTTGCTGGAAGCTTTTGCCGGAAAGAAAGGAGTGCTGCGTAAAGAAGGAACTACCTTGCGCAAAGTTTTCCAGAGTAGCGACTTGATGGCAAAAGTCGAAGGAGCACTTGCCAAAGCCGGCTTCAAAACCGAACTCTCGTCCGACGAAGAGCATGGTCTTTGGGAGATTGAAACGACCACAACTGCAGGCTTAAACGTGGCAATCGACTGGAACTTTGCCAGCTTTGTTGAGTTCCAAAAAGCGGTTGAGCTTTACATGACATTGGAAGATAAGCTGGCGCCGCCGTTTATCACCGGCACCAACGGCAGCAGCGAAGAGATTGCCACTCGCGAAGAGCTGCTGGAAAAGGTGCTCGGCGCGGCCAAGAAAGATTTGTCGATTCAGCGTTACAAAGGTCTGGGCGAGATGAACCCGGAGCAGCTTTGGGAAACAACCATGGACCCGGAAAAGCGCACCCTGTTACAAGTCAGGATTGACGACGCAGTGGAAACCGACGACATCTTTTCAATCCTCATGGGTGACGCTGTCGAGCCGCGACGCAAATTCATCGAAGATAACGCGCTCGACGTGCGCAATCTCGACGTTTAAGTAGCGACAGGCATTCGTACCTGTCCGTAATCCCTCAAACTGGCGAAAACAGGACAGGCGCGCTGCCTGTCCTATTTTTCTTCACGAAAACGATCTACGCGAAATCGTGAAAGCTTGAGCGGGTTTCCCGGGGCAATTCCTGCCTTGCGCGCCGCGATGGTCACCTGCTGATCTACCGTATCCACACCAGCAATGTCCGGTAACAACAAACCGCGCGACAAACCCGATTCGTCCTCGACGATTACGCCGTAAATGGCCGGGTCGAGATCGGCAACAGTCGCAGGTTCAGGCGCACTCAGAATATCAACCGAATATTTAAGGTTGGTCAGTTCGTTTTCCTGAACAGGAGTAAACCGCGGATCGCGTGTGGCAGCGCTGATCGCATTCGCGACCAGTTCAGCTCCCAGCGTTTCCTTTGCCGGTTCGATAGTGCCGATGCAGCCGCGCAAATCGCCGTCTCTCGTTTTGAT
>JBDTTW010000033.1:0-10190 GCA_039930405.1 bacterium | reverse complement strand
CGCTGTGTTGTGCGGCGGCTGTGGTTATCGACTGACGGCGCCGGGTGCCGCTGCAGCACCGGCTCAGAACTCGGGTCCGGCCCACGGCATTCACATCGATCAGGACTCAAAAGGGCAGGGCGGTGGTTACAGATATGAAGTGTTACATCAACCGGCGTTCTCGCTGGCGGTGATTCAACTCCAGGCGGAACAGTCCATACAGGCTGAAGCGGGTGCCATGGTTTCCATGTCCGCGAACATTGAGTTGCAAGCGGAAATGAAAGGCGGATTGTTCGGTGCCATCAAACGCGCGGCTGGGGGCGAGTCGGCATTTGTCTCGACCTTTACGGCGCGCGGCGGTCCCGGCGAAGTAACGTTTGCACCGGGCGCTCCCGGCGATATCGCGGCTATCGAACTCAACAACCAATCATTCTTTGTGCAGTCGAGTTCCTACCTTGCCGGCGACGCCAGCTTAACGGTTGATACAAAATGGGGCGGCGCGAAATCGTTCTTTGGGGGCGAAGGCTTGTTCGTGATGCTGGTCCAGGGACGCGGTCTGTTGTTGGTTTCATCCTTTGGGGCTATCCACCGGAGAGTCTTGCAATCCGGCGAGCGCTACGTCGTAGACACGGGTCACCTGGTCGCCTGGGAAGGCACCACGCAATACACCTTGCGTAAAGCCGCGGCCGGGCTCTTTCGCAGCATGATGAGCGGTGAAGGCATTGTCGCGGAGTTTACCGGGCCGGGAGAACTTCTTATTCAAACCAGAAACCTGGCAGCGCTCGCCGGCTTGCTCAAACCCTTCTTCCCAACACAGTCTGGTGGCGGCAGTGGCTTTAAGATCAACCTGGGTGGCTGAGAAAGCGAACGAGTCTTTATGGTGGACGCCGTAGCCGCAGAAAACAATCAGAAACAAAACGCTCCTGCCGCAAAAAAGTTGCGGGCGGTCGACATCGTTGGTGTGCCGCTGGCATATGGTGCAAGCATGGCCGGGGTTGAATTGGGGCCGGCCGCACTTCGCGTCGCGCGCCTCAAACGCCGCATCGCGCAGCTTGGTTATGTCGTTCGTGATCTTGGCGATATCGAGGTCGAGCAGTCGCAAACAAATCCTGAGCCAGCGGACAAGGTAAAGTTTCTTGCTGAGATTAAGGACGCTTGCGTTGAGTTAGCGCAAAAGGTTGAAGGCATTCTGGCGGCAGGTGAACTACCGCTCGTGCTTGGTGGTGATCATTCGATCGCCATCGGATCGCTTTCGGGTTTCACCTCCTACTGCCGCTCTCGCGGTGAGACACCGGGACTCATCTGGTTTGATGCGCACGCGGACATGAATACGCCTGAGACAACGCCGTCGGGCAATATTCACGGCATGCCGCTGGCTGTGCTCTTTGGTCGCGGTGCTCCCGAATTAACAAACATCGCCGGCTTTGCTCCCAAGCTTGATCCCAAATTCTGCGTGCACGTTGGCGCGCGTGACATCGATGCCGGCGAGCGCGAATTGATCAGCGAGTTGGGCATTCGCTTCATCACCATGCGAGAGATTGACGAGCGCGGCATGAACGCCTGCATGGACGACGCTATTAAGGTGGCGTCGCAGGCCAGCGGCGGCTATGCGGTTACCTTCGATGTTGACGCCCTCGATCCGGGCGACGCGCCAGGCTCAGGCACGCTGGTTCGCGGTGGGCTGACATATCGCGAAGCTCACCTGGGAATGGAAAAGATCGCGGAAGCCGGCGGCATGCGTTCGCTTGAAGTGGTGGAAATCAATACTGCACTCGACATCAACAACAAGACAGCCGAACTCGGCGTTGAACTAATTCTTTCAGCACTTGGCAAAACTATTCTTTAGGACTTTGGGGTATTCAATTGACTAAAAGACTCCGCGTTGGAGTGGTCTTTGGCGGCAAATCCGGTGAACACGAAATCTCGGCGCGTTCGGCAGCCTCGGTAATCGAAGCGATCGACAAAAAGAAATACGACGTTGTTCCGATCGCCATTTCCAAGACAGGGAAGTGGCTGGGGCCGGGGAAAGCCATTCCTCTCTTGTCACAGAGCGCGCGCTCGTTGCTCTCATCGCGCGCCGCATCTTCGTTAAAGGACGATGTGGCCATCCTTCCGGATCCCACCCAGGTTGGTCTAATTTCTTTTGACGCTAAGGGACCAGGCACGACGGAGCAGCTCGATGTGGTGTTCCCGGTGCTGCATGGACCATTCGGCGAAGACGGCACGATACAGGGTCTGCTCGAGATGGCAAACGTTCCCTACGTCGGCGGCGGCGTCCTCGCGTCAGCGACGGGCATGGACAAGGTGGCGATGAAGGCACTGTTTCTGCAGGCTGGTCTGCCGCTGTGCCGTTACACCTGGTTTCTGCGCAAGGATTGGCAGGCTGATCGCGTGGGGCTGACACGCAAGGTGTCGCGCGAACTGGGTTGGCCCTGCTTCGTTAAGCCTGCGAACCTCGGCTCATCGGTAGGCATTTCGAAAGCGACTGACAAATCATCGTTTGAACGGGCGGTCGAGCTGGCCGCGGAATATGATCGCAAGATAATTGTTGAAGAAGCAGTTGACGGAAGAGAGATCGAATGTGCGGTGCTGGGAAACGATGAACCAACAGCAAGCTTGCCTGGCGAGTACGTGGTCCATGACAAGTCTGCCGGATTTCTTGACTACACAGAAAAGTACGCAGCAACCGGCCACGTGGATTTTGTTGTTCCGGCGCCCGTATCCAAGGCGGTCACCGCGCGCATTCAGCGCCTGGCGATTCGCGCGTTCCAGGCGATCGATGGCGCGGGACTGAGTCGGGTCGATTTCTTTTTGGGAACTGACGGCAAGAAACTATTGGTCAACGAAATAAATACGATGCCGGGACTGACTGAGGTATCTGGATATCCAAAGATGTGGGCGGCGTCCGGATTAAGCTACGCCGCAATGCTTGATCGCCTAATTGAACTTGCACTCGAAAAGCACCGCGACAAGTCTCTTAACAAAACAACTCTCAGCTAGGGCATATAACCAGTCAACGATTGCGCATGTCTGGCGCGGCCTGAGACGGGAACCGCTCCAAGCAATCGCGCCGAGCCGAAAGGCAACGCAATTGCTCCATAGTCTTCATGCATGAGACAGGATTTACACGATTCACAGAATGGCATCACCTGCTGCTGAGTCTTTTGTAAATTCTGTTAATTCTGTCAAAACTTTCAGCCGTCACTAAATTAATATTCATCGTTTCGGCGCGCGATACGCCTTCCGAGTTCTAACCTTCACTTCCGGCCGCGAAACCTTAACTTCAAGTTTACGCCACTTGCCATCGCGCCTTTGATTCAAAGGCCGGTAAGCGATGGTGTATTGATGGGCCAACTCGTCCGCAATATTAGCGAAGGCCTCACGCAAAGCCGGACCACCGGGCGTACCGACAAACCGGCCGCCACTCTTCTCGGCAAAATTTTTCAGGACCGCCGCGCTCTGTTGATTGTTTGCGCCGTTGCCAGTCGCTGACATGTCGACCGCATAAATAGTTGCGCCAATTCCGAGCGCGCTTTCGATCGCTTTGTCGGACGAAGCCTTGCTCGAGGTATCCATGCCGTCCGAGAGAATCACGATTGCCTTGCGCAATTCCGGACGATCGGCAAGCGCGTTAACGGCGTCGACGATCGCGTCGTTCAAACGGGTCAGGCCTTTCGCATGCAGGCCGAAAGCCATCGGCGCCAGATCGCGGCCGGTCGAAAACTCCTGAACGCGCTCTACCTTTGAGTCAAACTTGTAAACCGCCGCGACGTCCTCTTGGCGTAAGCGGTCAAGAAATCGAATCGCGGCGGAGCGCGCCAGGGAAAGCCTGACCTCCATGCTGCCCGACGTGTCCAGCAAAACTACGGACGCGAATGGCGACTCCTGGATGCTGAAGCTCGAGATGAGTTGGGCCGGTATTTCTTTATCGTCTTCGAAGACTTTGAAATCTGAAAGCTTGAGACCCGGAACGTACTGTCCGGCGGCGTCGGTAACAGTGACGTTAAGGACGACGAGATCGGTGTTGACCCGTACAACTTCATCGTCCTGTTGCGCCCGCCCGGTTGCGGGCACGAGCAGCAAAAGTAAGAGGCAAAGTAGGAAGCGAAGTTGATAGCCAGTTCGGCACAGTACGGAATTCGGATTGGGAGTCAAGGTTAAGCCTTAGGCGAAAGTTCTCGCAGCAAACGAATAAGCTCAAGTAATACATTAGCCTCAGCAATCACCGCAGCTGAAACAACATGACGCGGCGTCTTTTCAACTCGCTCCGCCAGGGAGCTAACCACTGTCAATAATTGCTCGACGTTAATTCTGAGACTGACCGAGTGTTTGTCAGCTTCGCTGTCGCTGGTGGAGCCGCCGGCCGCATTGCGAATTGCCTTGGCGAGCTTTTCGAGGCGCTCAAGTTTCTTCAAGTCGGCGCGGTCAAACTGCTGGTTCTTCTTAAACGATTCACCCAGTTGCGACCCCAGGTCTGCCAACTCATGAGCCCGATAGATGTTCTCGCGATACTCTTTTTCAGCGTATTTGATGGCGCGTTTGGCCCGCATCTCTTCTTCCATTGAGGCCATCGGATCGGGCGGTTCAGCGGGTCGCGAGCTTCTGGGAAGGGGAGGTTCGGGTGTTGGTCGTGGTGCCTGAGCGTTGGCCGCGCTGACCGCCGCGAATAGAACAGCGGGAGCGGCAATGTAACTAAGAGTGCGGCAAGCGAGCTTCATTTTTTAATCTTAAGATGAACCGGACTGTGAAGTATGACGGAGAATATCCGTTCTCGGTTGCTTGCCTAAAGTGGCATAGGCTTTAGCCTGTTGGGTAGTGGGTCATTTATCAAACTGACCCACTACCGCCTGTTGCCTCTACCGAAGAAGCACACAGATTGAACTCTATGCTGCTTTTCTCATTGACCGTGGCGGCGTTGGCAATAGTTCAGAAACCACCTGACTTGTCGCCGCACCGACTGTTCAACGAGAACTTGAAGCTCGCGCTGTAACCTAGGCTTCAGTGTAGAGCTGTGGCATAGACTTCAGTCTGTGCCGTGCCGGCGAACACAGACTAAAGTCTATGCCACTGTTCACGGTCAGCATTCAGGGAACGCGAGCTGGATTGTCTGGCGAGTTCAAGAATTCGGATCGTTTGCCGGGTGCCGGCTTATCTATTTTGATTGTTTTCGAGTCCAGTTTCTCCGGCGGTCTCTTGTCTCCCTGGGCGAGCGTGTAGGGAACCACAGCATCCTGCGAACCGGTGCGAAGCGCTACCACCTTAGCCGAGATATAATCCCGCGCCTTCAACTGCAGTGAATAACTGCCCTCCTGTGACGTCTCGAGATCGGCGGGAGTTAGCGGCACTTGCTTTCGCTCGACGGTATCGCTCGTACGGTGCTTCAGCTCCAGTTCCACCGAAAGGCCGTTCAGTTTTCCATTGCCAATGTTTCTGACGGTCCCGGCGAGCACTGTGTTTGGACCCTGAAGCAACGCTTCATCCACCAGGATCAGAGCCTGCGGCGGCGCTTTCGGTTGCATGCTGAGCGGCTGCGGACCCGCTGCAGCGGCCAGTGCTTGCCGATGACGCAGATACCCATAACCGACAAAAACGATTGCGGTGATCAGGAGCGCAGCGACTGCGGCCGCAACCTTCAGCCCTGAGGATTCGGTCGCCTCGATAAAAACTTCTTCGCGATCTTCCGTAATCATAATGAGACGTTACTTCAAGTTATACGTTAAGCGACGGGTGCCTAATCATTCGCTGCGACCCGGAGGAGGAGCGCCGGTAAGATTCTCAATCAGAGCAGTCAGAAATTCTTCTTCCGCCACACCCAGGGTCTTTAGCGTCATCCATTCCGCGCCGGTGGCACCGTCAGTTCTACCTTCAATCTTTGCATTAACTGCGACGTTTGCGTTGGTTCCATCAATCGGTTGCACTTCGACGGTGATGGTATAGCGCCCGCGCGTCCAGCCGCGCGCAATGGCAGTAGAAACGTCGGCAAAGCGGCCGAGCTCAGACTGGCTGACTACCGCTCCCTTAATAAACGTGTAAGGCTGGCTGATGATAATGCCGTCTGCAGGTTTCGATGCTGCTTCGTCGACGATCAGGTTTCGATCACGCATGACGTCAGCGACTGCTTTAAGGATCACATCGCGTCTGGCGGTGAAGCGATAAGGATTGGGCAGCGGCGGTAACGCGGCTGCTCTACCGAAATCCATACCTCTACCCGCGCCAACATCGGTCTTACTGCCGTTATCGCCGGCTGATCGGATGCCGTTGTCGCGCACCCGCTCGCTCTGTTTATCGCCACCCTTACCTTGCGAGAAGGCTGGCGCGCTTAGCAGAATTACGACTAGCAGAGCAATTGGGAATTTCATCGTACACAACCTTTGAAAAAGATACGTTTTGCTGCAAGGGAGATACAAACTCAGAATAGATTAAGGGGCACGCAATTTCAAGATGGTAACAACCGTTATTGCCGAAATGGGCGGTCTATTTGCCTGCCGCTGCATCTCGTTGCGCTTCCCAGTTGCGCAGCGCCTGCACGCCAACGCCAAAGTCGTGTTCGTTGTTGTAAAAGTTATGAGCCCCGTCATCGCGCGCTGGTTCGCGAACGTAGTACAGGTAGTCGGTGTTGGCTGGATATAGCGCGGCTTCGAGCGAACTTTTTCCCGGCGCGGCAATTGGACCAGGCGGCAACCCCGCGTGCAACCGCGTGTTGTATGGCGAACGCCGTTCGACATCGCTCTTGTAAACCTTGCCGTCGTTGCGCCATTTTCCTTCCAGCTTTGAAGCGTAGATGATGCTCGAGTCAACCCCCAGCGCAATGTCTTTTTGCAAACGGTTATAGATGACCGAAGCAACCAGTGGCCTTTCATCGCTGAGCTTCGCTTCCGTTTCGATCAGGGAAGCGATGGTCACAATTTGCCGCGGTGTCCGGCGCAACTCGCTCGCACGTTTCGACCACTCAGGTTTCCATTCGCGGCGAAAACGCTTCACCATCAGCTTGATTACATCGGCGGGCTTGGTGTCGGGCGGAAAGTCATAAGTGTCGGGAAAGACGTAACCCTCAAGGCTTGTCGCCGCCGGATCCAGGTCCTTGATCAAGTCGACGTTGTCCATCAGGCGCAACGCTTCGTCCGCGTTAGACAAGCCGAATTCGGGAACCTTGACCATTGCATTGGCTATGTCCCAACGCGTCCAGCCTTCGATCACCGTCAAGCGCAACATTCGTTGCTGGCCTTCACGTAACCGCGCCAGAACTCCGACCGGGGAAATAGGCGAAGGGAAGTCGTATTCGCCCGCCTTCAAGTCAGTGCCTTGCGACGTTAGCTTCAAGTAAAGCGTTAACGGCCACTTGTGTCTGATGATTCCTTCGCTCGCTAACTTATTGACTACTGCCGTGGGTGACGAGCCCCGCGGAATTTCGACGTACTGGCCATGCTTGGTATGGCGCGCGGGTGTGTGCAGATCGCGGTACGCCCAGGCAGTGGCGCCGCCGGCAATTACCAGCAGCAGCAGGGAAATAATCAGCAGTATTCGTTTCATTGGGAATCAGTGTAAATGAAGTAGGGCTAGACTGATAAATGCGGAGATACCAGCAGTCTTTCCTGATTCGAAGCAAGAAAGTCGCGGAGAATCAACGCCGCCGCCTCGCTATCGACATGCTTTCCGATTTCTTCGGCCCGGACGCCGGCGGCGCGCAGATTTTCCTCGGCTTCTGCCGATGAAAGGCGCTCGTCCTGCAAATAAACTGGCAGGCGCAACGAGCGCGCAAACTTTACCGCGGTCCTGCGGGTCACCAATGCGGCGTCGCCAAAAGAACCATTTAGTTTCAGCGGTAAACCAATTACCAGGGTTTTAGCGTCAAAGCGGAGTGCCAACCTTTCGACGTCGCGAAGCAGTTGCTTCCAATTCGTCCGCTGGATGGCGTCGAGCCGATTAATCGAGATTGACAACGAGTCTGTAACGGCGACACCGACCCGCTTGCTGCCGAGGTCGAGCGCGAGAACGGGAGCGGGAACCGAGTCTTTGATGTCGTTGCTCTTCATGATGATTGCGGGTTCAGACTCGCAGTCAGTGATTTGTTCGCCTGTATAATGCCCGAAAATTACTCGCTCAGATATGGCAAAACCCAGGTTGCGCCCTTTAGCCACGGGCCTGTATCATGCGATGTCACCGAGGCGCGGCAGGCGCAGCCGCCCCGCAGAATTGTTTCGACACGAGGTACCTGATGTCATTTCGCACTAAGTTTTCCCTGATTATTCTGTCATCGATATTGGCTATTTATACCGTCGTTGGCGGTTGGATTTCCACCCGCGCGCAACAGCCGACCAACGATCCCAATGCTCAGCTGCGCATTTTCGAAAGCGTGCTGCAGCATATTCAGAACGACTATGTTGATGATCCGAACATGGAAAAGGTTCGCGCGGGCGCCCTGCGTGGCCTAGCTTACGGCCTGGATCCTTATTCGACTTACCTGACTCCTGATCAAGTCCGCCAGTATAACGAAAACGCGAAGAGTACCGCGGTAGGCATCGGCGCCGAGCTTTCTCAGGTCGCCTCTTATCTTTACGTAATCGCCCCGATGAAAGGCTCGCCGGCCGATCAGATTGGTGTTCGCGCGGGCGACATCATTGAGTACATTGACGGCAAGGCCACGCGCGATATCTCTCTTTACGACGCGAAACAACTTTTGAATGGGCCGGCAGGTTCGGAAGTGAAACTCCGGATTCTGCGTGCCAATACTCGGCCGCTCACCCTGACCGTCAAGCGCGGCGCATTTCGCGCGCCGGCCGCCGAGGCGCATATGGAAGCTGGGCGCATCGGTGTCCTGCGACTGAATAGTTTTGCCGGCGGCGAAGCTGCAGATGCGCGTGCGCGCTTGCAGGATTTGGTGAAACAGGGCGCCCAGAAGATTGTGGTCGATCTGCGCGGAACCGCAGGCGGTTCGCTCGACGAAGCTGTTTCAGTCGCCAATCTGTTCATCAAGGACGGCACGTTGGCGCAGACTTCGGGTCGAGAAGGAAGAGCGTTGAAAACTTTCAGCGCCGATTCAAAGCTGGCAATTTTCTCGGGACCGGTGGTCGCGTTGATTGATGCGGGCACCGCCGGCGCTGCTGAAGTTGTCGCCTCGGCATTTATCGATCGCAATCGCGGTCAAGTGGTCGGTGAAAAGAGTTTTGGCGCCGGCGCCGAACAGCAACTCTTCACTCTGCGTGGCGGTGACGGATTGTTGCTGACCACGATCAAGTGGGCTTCCGCCAGCGGCAAGCCGTTTCTCGGCGAAGATCGCGGCCATTCGGGCGTTGCTCCTTCAGTAGAAGTTAAGCGTCCCGAGCTCGCCGACGCAATTGACCCCGATGACTTGACCGGCAACGATGATGATCAGGTGACGAAGCCGGATCAACCGAATGAAAAGCAGGTCGCGCCGGAAACGCCGGCTGCCAAACCTGCTGTCGAAGATGTGCAGATGAAGAAGGCGCTGGAACTACTACGGGAAAATAAACCCATGCAGTTGCAAAAGGCTGCCTGAAGTTCAGCAGTGAAATTGATTAACAAAAGGTCCGGGAACAGTCCCTGGCCTTTTCTTTTTCACTCAACTAACACTCAGCGCCAACATTTGGCGCGGTATATCGCATACCTTTTGATTCCATATCGGGTAATACAACTTAAGCCCGGCAATGAATCTACTTGCCGGGTCGATAGATTGTTGAGTTTGGGTTGTGAATACGTAATAAAACTGCCCTTAGCGGCGCGAATGGCTGTTTTTCTAGTTTAATTCTAGTTTAATACGCATTGCAGATGCGATAGTTGATTAACGGGAACAGCGCTTGCTGGAACATACAGCGTTACATGCTGCCTACATATTTGCGAAGGAGACAGAAACAATGATTATGACTAATAAGTTGCTACCGGTAGCCCTGGTCGCCGCCTTGATCGGCGGTTCGGTTGGCGCTTTCGTAATGCACTCAAAAAACCAAGCGACTACCGCGGAGACAGCTACGACGCCGGCGTATACAACTTCAACGAATGGCGATACGCAGTTCGCTCGTTATCAGCCGAACACTTCGGTAAATGATCCGTCGGTCCCCGCGCAGTTTGACACTACGCAGGAACAGACGGCCTATAAATCCGGTTTCGCTGATGGCTTCCGCTCCTGCGAAGCTGGAGTTTCGGGAAATCAAGTAGCTTCAAACGGCGTTCTCTATAACCAGCCGCGAGTTGTT
>JBDTTW010000032.1:0-6916 GCA_039930405.1 bacterium | reverse complement strand
ACGGCACGCTTCACGGTTGGACACCTCGGCACGTGGGTGAATTGGTAGTAGTGGGTTGGGTACAAGCTACATTCAGCGACTTTGAAATAGTGATGTTAAATTGGGAGTCCCCGGCATCCACGCTTCCCGATGGCGCGATTATGGCGCGATGGCGTGCTGAGACGAGGCGGGACGTAACTTACTTTGACGGCTGCGGATTCGGTAAATACTGCTTTATCTCACTTCGTCTCGCCTTGTTAGTGCACCTCGACCCGTCTCATAATCTGTTGGTTCGGGGTTCGAATCCCTGCGGGGGCACCATCCCATTGCCGGTTACTGATTGCCGATTGCAGAATTTGCGAGTGGTCGGTTGTTGAGGATGGGTTGGAGAAAAAGTCTAGTAATGAGCATTAATGGAAAGATCATCGGGATCGGCATCGTCGGCGCCGGCTTTGCGCGCACGACGCAGATTCCCGGTTTCAAGAACTGTAAAGACGCGCGCATCGTGTCGATTGCCAGCGGTCACCGCGAGAATGCCGAGAAGGTGGCCGCGGAATTCGGCATTGAACACGTGGCGAACGATTGGCAGGAACTGGTCCAGCGAGATGACGTGGATTTGGTCAGCGTGGTCACGCCGCCGGCGACGCACAGGGAAATCACGCTGGCCGCACTTGCGCGCGGCAAGGCCGTCCTTTGCGAAAAGCCTATGGCCATGACCGCTGACGAAGCAAAGCAGATGACCGAACAGGCGCAAAACGCGAACGTCCTGGCGCTAATCGATCACGAGTTGCGATTTCTGAGTAACCGTCACACGATGCGCGCGATGGTCCATAGCGGCGCCATCGGCAAAGTGCGTCACTGCAATTACCTTTTTCGTTCCGACTACCGCGCCGTTCTGGATCGTCCGTGGGATTGGTGGTCAGACGAACGGATGGGCGGCGGCACGCTCGGCGCGATTGGCTCGCATGCGGTTGATTCGTTTCGTTGGCTGCTGGATGCGGAAGTAAGCGAAGTTTCAGCTCTGCTGTCAACGCACATTGCCGAGCGGCCTTACAAAGGAAGCGGGGGAATGCGACGCGTTACGTCCGATGACGATGCCAAACTAATGCTGCGCTTTGCTGACTCCGCGTTGGGGTCCAAGGTAACTGGCACAGCTTCCCTGTCAGTAGTCGAATCCGGCAAGTACGAAAATCGTTTTGAAGTTTTCGGCAGCACCGGCGCGTTGATGGTCGAGGAGAGCGGAGAGCTGTGGCATTCACCGGCCGGCTCGGCAGCCTGGCGTCCGGTCCAGGTTGATCAGGACCCAATCGCACCCGGCATGCGCGACGGCAGTTGGTCCAGAGGCTTCACCGCATTCTCCTGTAAGATCGTTGAGGCGTTGCGCAACGGAGCCACTAAGGTAGAAGGCGCTGCGACCTTTGCCGATGGTCACAAAATTCAGTTGGTGCTGGACGCGGCGCGCGCGTCGAATGAGAGCAGTTGTTGGACCAGGCTTTGAGCGAACAAGTGCATTCACTGCGAGAGCGGTTTCTCTGCAAACAGCTTGCCTTGTTTATCGACCCAACGCCATTGACTACCTAGTATTACCTTTGCAGTCCCACCGGAGAACCGTTCGCAAAGCTCAAACTGCGGCGCAATCGCCCACTGTCCTTGTCTATCAAGGTAGCCGCAGCGAAGATAGCGGTTGGATCTAATAATGCGGGCCGAAGCCAACCCTTCCGAGAAATCGCCCAACTCATCAGCCTTAATCTTGAATACTATGTTGCCTGACTTATCAATGAACTGCCATTTATCATCTTTGCGATTTGTGAGCGTCGCTCCGTAGGGATAAATGGTTGCGCCGCCAAGCTTCACGCGAGCTAAACCTTCTGAAAAATCGCCGGCGTCTTTATACCTTGCTGGGATTACGAACGCTCCCGACCCATTAATGAATCCGTATCTTTTCTTAACCAGCACCGCGGCTAAGCCTTCTGAGAAATGCGAAACCCAATCGAATTGAGGCGCAATCACAAAGCTTCCCGAACTGTTGAGAAATCCCCATTTCCCATTCTTTTTTGCGCGAGTTAGGGAATTTGGATCGGTCTGCTGACCGAAAAAAACGTTTGCACTCAGGAAGAGTGTTAACAGTATTAGTATTCTGACTTTTCGCAAAAGGGCTCACCTCGAAACCAGGAATTCCATTATCTGACTGAGAACACTACCAGTCTCAAGCTACACTATCAACGCTTCACTGCTCTTTCCGTTCCAGTCCGCGTGCTGCCATAGCTTCCCCAAATGCCATCCAACACGCCACCGGCCTTGATCTCATAAGCAACCCAGGCGCATTGTGCGCCACCAAAGCCGACGGAAATTGTGTTGCCCTGTTTTATTCCAAACCCTGAGGAGTTGTTGCTCCAGCTAAACTCATAGCCTGCGCCCTGCGGCGCAATCGCTAACGTGACTCTATAGGCGGCGCCGCCGGGGTTCGTCCCGGTAACGTTGTACGAACCGTTCAGCGATGACCCGCTCGCGCGCACTGCTGTTTCAGTTCCACTCCGATCTACGCCCCACAAACCCCAGACGCCATCAAGCGTTCCATTAGCAAGAGTTCGGTAACTAACCACTCCACAGCCGGTGCCATTCGCGCCATCTGTGTAGGCGACCGCGACTGTGTTGCCATTGATAATTCCGACCCCGTCATACTGATTTCCGGCGAGCCAGCGAAACTGATAAACGCTGCCATGTTTCAGTACCTGAAGTTTGCCTTGATAGGCGGCGCCGTCTTCATTCGTGCCGGCAATGTCGTAGTTACCGCTGATGTCGGGTCGCACTTGACTGCCGGCAGTCGCGCAAGCAAGCAGCAAAGGCAGACCACACAGTGCCAGGCGCCAGGTTTGTTTTTTCATTTTCTGCTCCTTCAAATAAACTGCGGCGGCTTGACGCCGGCGGAATGGCCAAAAAAGTCGAATGTTTTCTTTAACGAAGTCACCGGGCTAACTCAAAAGCGGTCCGCCAGCGCGGCCTTTTTGTTTCCGTTCGGGTCGCTTTTTTTCTCATCGTTTCCGGCGCGATTGCAACCGAGCACGCAAGCAAGAAGCAGTGCCAGCGCAAGCAGACAAGGCATCAGTGAGTCTGTTTCATTTGGGGGCCTCCGGAGTCTCAAACAAATGGTGGTGCAAACTTCTTGCGGAACTTCCTTTTGCCGGGCCAATCAGACTCTCTCAGTGGTCAGCGCGGGCTATATATGTCAGCGGGTGTTTCTTGTCAACATATTTGCTTGTGACTATAGTGACGAGCGCAATAAATTCTTTTCTTTTACCGAATCATTACTCCGCTTAAATGGCCAACACACGCCGCCAGCCGCGCTCCGCAAACCGTGTTCACGCGGTGCGCGTGGGCGTTGATACCGGCGGGACGTTTACCGATTTTGTTTATGAAGCCGGCGGCGGCTTCAAAATTTTCAAGCTTCCCTCCACGCCTGCCGATCCCTCACTGGCGATTCGCCAGGGCATCGAACAAGTCGCTGCCAACACCGGCACCGCGCTGGAACTCATTGAGATCGTTCATGGAACGACAGTCGGCACGAATGCGCTGTTGCAACGACGCGGCGCGCGAACGGCGCTAATCACCACCAGGGGTTTTGCAGATGTGCTGGCCATTGGCAGACAGGCGCGGCCGGAACTCTACAACCTGAATGCGGTCCGACCACCGGAGCTGGTTCCGGAAGATTTGCGTTTTGGCGTGCGCGAGCGTATCAGCGCGAACGGCGAAGTGCTCGAGCCGCTGGCTGAAAAGGAGCTAGTTAAACTTGTCGAACGTTTGCAGAAACAAAAGATCGAATCAATTGCTATTTGCCTGCTGTTCTCGTTTGTTAATTCCGAACACGAACAACAGATCGCGAACGCTGTTTCTGTTCTCAAGCTTCCGGTTTCTGTTTCACATCTAATTCTGCCTGAGTATCGCGAGTTTGAACGCACCTCGACCGTAGCCATCAACGCGTACCTGCAGCCTTTGATGGGCAATTACCTGCGGCGGCTGGAGAAGAACACGCCACGTCTGCGCGTTATGCAATCGTCTGGCGGCAGTATCTCGGCGCAGGTGGCGGCCGCAGAACCGGTGCGCACAATTTTGTCCGGTCCGGCGGGTGGAGTTGTCGGCGCCTTGCAAACGGCGCACGCCGCCGGCTTGCAAAAGATCATTACGTTTGACATGGGTGGCACTTCGACCGACGTCGCATTGTGCGAACGCGACGGCGTGCGCATGACCAACGAAGCGATCGTTGCTGGTTTGCCGGTCGCTGTTCCGGCGATGGACATTCATACCGTCGGCGCCGGCGGCGGGTCGATCGCCCGAGTTGATGAAGGCGGTTCGTTGCGAGTGGGACCCGAATCGGCGGGCGCGGATCCGGGCCCCGCATGTTACGGCCGGTCGCTGTTGCCGACGGTCACGGATGCGCATCTGGTGCTGGGCCATTTCGGCGGCGCCGGTTTGTTGGGCGGACAGTTTGAGCTTGACGAAGGGCGAGCGCGCAAAGCCATCACCGCCCTGGCTGCACAGATGACAAAGGCAGCGCGCCGTAAGATGAATTTGAGCGAAGCCGCGCAGGGAATTTTGGCGGTTGCAAACACAAACATGGAACGTGCGCTTCGTCGAATTTCGGTCGAGCGCGGTTTCGACCCGCGCGATTTCACGTTGCTGCCATTTGGTGGCGCGGGTGGCCTGCATGCCGTTGAACTGGCGCGAGCGTTGCGCATTCCGCGCGTGATTTTGCCAAACTCGGCGGGCGCGCTCTCGGCGATTGGCGTGCTGGCCGCTGACGTAGTCAGAAACCAAAGCCGAACCCTGATGCTTAACATTGCAACCGGTATCGAGAAGAAACTCGAAAAGGCTTTTCAGGAAATGGAGCGGACCGCCGCTGATGCTCTGCGTCGCGAAGGGTTCCCGGCGACGAAGCAACAGCATCAACGTTCGCTGGCCTTGCGTTATAAAGGGCAATCGTTTGAGCTTGAGATTAAGCGAACAACGGGAAACATCGCCGCCCACTTTCATCGCGCGCACCACGAACGCTACGGCTATGCGCAACCTGAAAGCATTGTGGAAGTGGTGAGCGCGCGGGTGCGTTCGGCTGGGATTGTTGCGAAGCTACCAACAAGCCGAGCCAGGATTTCCCGTATACAGTTTGCAAAGCCGTCGAAGAGCGTTACTGCATATATCGACGGGAAGAAATCGAATGCAGTTGTTTACGACCGGGATGATCTGCGCCCGGGAATGAAACTGCGCGCACCGGCAATCGTTACTGAATATTCATCGACTACTTTGATTCCGCCCGGAACGCACGTTGAAGTTGATACATCTGGAAACCTGATAATTCAAGTGACATAGACTTGCACAGCAAGCTCTCTTGCACAGCAAGTTCTAATGGCTACGATAATTTGATCATGCAGTCACATAAATTTGCAGGTTGGGAAGGGTGGCTTGCCCCCGCTCTTGGAGCATTGCATAGATAAATTTTCTTAATTCCTGGAACTTGTTTCTGTCGGTTAGCAAACAATGAAGAGATTCGATCCAACCACATTGGAAATCTATCGCGCGCTCTACACTTCGGTGGCGGAAGAGATGGGCATCGCGCTGCGGCGCACTGCCTTTTCGCCAAACATCAAAGAGCGGCGCGACTATTCATGCGCTGTTTTCGACGCGCGCGGTCGAGTGATTGCGCAGGGCGATCACATGCCGGTGCATCTTGGCTCAATGCCCATGGCCGTGGCTTCCGCTCTTAAAGCGATCGAACTCAAACCCGGTGACGTGGTGGCCTTGAACGATCCGTTTGCCGGCGGCACGCACTTGCCGGATGTGACGTTGGTGATGCCCGTCCAGGCGCAGGAGGCAGCGGCAGTCGGCAGGGGCAGGAGAACGAAAAACACCCAACTTCTGATAGAAGCGCTGTCTTCTCCTGCCGTCAGCCGTCTGCCTACTGCCGCCTGCCTTTTCTACGTCGCCAACCGCGCGCATCACGCCGACATCGGCGGCGCCACGCCCGGTTCGATGGGTCTGGCTACGGACATCTACGGCGAAGGCCTGAGCATTCCGCCGGTGCGTCTGGTGAAAGACGGCGTGCTTGATGAAGACATCATGCGACTGATTCTGGCGAATGTTCGCAGTCACGATGAACGCCGCGGCGATTTTCAGGCGCAGATTGGTTCACTGAAAACCGGCGCCGTGCGCTTACTTGAAATCGTCGAGCGCCGCGGTCAACGAGAAGCCGCAGACTACGCGAATCACTTGATCGAATACTCGGCGCGTCTAATGCGTCATGCGATCGCGACGATAGCGGATGGTGTTTACGAAGCAGTTGACGCGTTGGACGACGACGGTGTTTCTGATTCGCCGGTTCAAATTCGAGCGACAATTACAATCGCTGGTTCCCGCGCGCGCGTTGATTTTAGCGGCAGCGCGTCGCAGGTTGCCGGTCCAGTCAACGCGGTCGCAGCAATCACTGTTTCGGCCGTGTCGTACGTCTTTCGTTGTCTGCTGGGCGACGACGTGCCCGCCAGCGCGGGGCTGATGCAACCCATCGAAGTGATCGCGCCTCAAGGAACTGTTGTTAACGCAGTTCATCCAGCTTCTGTTGCCGGTGGAAACGTTGAAACGTCGCAGCGCATCGTCGATGTGTTGTTCAAAGCATTATCCCAGGCGCTGCCCAACAAAATTCCGGCGGCGAGTCAGGGCACAATGAACAACCTGACGATTGGTGGCATCGATCCGCGCTCGGCCCAGCAATCTCGCGAGTTTTCCTATTACGAAACCGTCGCCGGCGGCATGGGCGCCCGACCGGATCATGATGGCTTAAGCGCGCTGCACACGCACATGACCAACAGCCTCAACACTCCAGCCGAAGCGCTCGAGTATGCTTATCCATTGCGCGTGCGTGAATACAGAATTCGCAAGGGGTCGGGCGGTG
>JBDTTW010000031.1:0-4571 GCA_039930405.1 bacterium | reverse complement strand
ACCTAACCAGATTTCTTTTGACACGATGTTTCCGATATTGTCAGTTTTGCCTCGAAGGTCACGGGCCACGTCACGTTCGGCTTTGCCGTCTGATGTGCGGCGGTGGCTATGCCCCGCCGACAGCACCATATTGTTCTTGGGGCTATGCCCTGGTCCGTGCCAGCCGCGGGATTCTGTTGCGGAAGGCTGCAGCAAGGGCGCAGCCCAACGTGAAAAAGGCCGTTCTACGGCGGGGCATAGCCACCGCCGCACATCAGACGGCATAGCCGAAAGCGCCCTGACGAAGCACCTTTTATTCTTTACCGCCGGTCGCGCTTCTTGAACTCAGCAACGGCAATGAGTCATCTTCCACCGGGTCAGGTGGGGCAATCTCATCGGCAGCGACCAGGTCCGGAAATAGTCCACCTTCATCCAGGTTCAGCGAGCGAATTGCCTTGTCGATGGGCTCGAGTATTTCAATGTCTTCGCCTGAAAGCGCGCCGCGCTCTTTAAACTTTCGCGCTGTGCGCAACACTCGCCCTTCAAAAGAGCCGACGCCCTGGTTATAGGAATCCAGCGCGCGCTCGATGCCCTTGCCGATGTTGGCGAAATGGTTAGTGAACACGCGCAAACGATCGTAAAGCGTCTTGCCAAGTTCGCTTACTTCTTTCGCGTTCTCGGCCATTTGCTCCTGACGCCAACCGTACGAGACCGCTTTGAGCAAAGCGATCAGCGTAGTCGGCGTAGCGATGATTACGTTCTGGCCGACACCGTCTTCAATCAGCTTCGGATCATTTTCGAGCGCCGCGCTGTAAAAAGTTTCGCCGGGCAGAAACAGCAACACAAACTCAGGTGTAGGCTGCACCGATTCCCAATAAGACTTTTTGCTCAACGCGCCGATATGCACGCGCACCAGCCGCGCGTGATCTTTGAGCCGCGCCCTGCGGATGTCTTCGTCCGTAGTTGAGATTGATTCGTAGAAAGCGTCGAACGGAACCTTTGCGTCAACCACGATCGTGCGATTACCCGGCAGGCGAACAATCAGGTCCGGCCGTATGCGTCCATCTTCAGTGACCACGGTTTCCTGTTCGACGAAATCGCAGTACTGCAGCATGCCCGCCATTTCAACCACGCGCCGCAACTGAATCTCGCCCCAGCGGCCACGGATATGCGGCGTGCGCAATGCCTTAACCAGATTTCCCGTCTCGGCTTGAAGCTGCAATTGAGAAGTGGCCAGCGCTTTCACTTGTTGGCGCAACTCGGAATACGCGCCGGCGCGCTCTTTCTCGATCTCGCCGATTTTGCCGTCAACTTTTTCCAGCGATTCTTTGAGCGGCTTGACCAGTTGGTCGATCGCTTTTTGCCGAAACTCCAAATCTCCCTTGGCGTTCTCCTGAAACTTTTCGAGCGTGGCGTGTGCGAGTTGCAGAAAGGACTGATTGTTGTCTTTCAAAGCGTCGCGGGAAAGCGCTTTGAAGCGTTCGGCGAGATCTTCGGTGGCTTTGTTGAAAGATGAGATTCGTTCCTGTGCCGCGCGACGTTCTCCTTGCAGCTCAGCTTGCAACTGCGCATTTTCGGTGCGCGATTGTTTGTGATCTGAAACTTCTCGGAGTTGCGCCTCGTGCAGTTTTTGCAATTCGGTTTCTTTGCCGGCCAGGCGCTCTTTCAGCGTCGCGACCTCTGCCGCCGTGACCGCGCCAGCCTTTGTTTTGAGCAGCAGCCAGGCGAGCGCCGCGCCGACGGCTGCGCCCAAAAGCAGAACCAGGATGCCAATGAAAAGTTCAGTATTCATTTACTGAGATGAAGTTTAACAGATGGTGTTTCGGAAATGAAACAGTGTCGCGTTAACGGGCCGAGTGGCGCCACGCGAAGAGCGGGGGCGTGCCCACCTTCCCAACCTGAGAGACCTTCCCGGTGACTTGGTTTACCTTGAGGGCCTTCCAACCTGGGGATTAATGCTCAATTGCAACCAGCTCATGGTCGGGAAGGGGGCATGCCCCCGGCTATTGCTTTGGCAATCACCTGCCAAAACACCCAACCATGCGCTCATAAACCTGACGCGTGACCCGCACGTCGTTGAGGTTGTACTCGCGAATCTCAGCCAGCTTTCCGGCCTGGTACAACTCAAAAACCTTGCTGCCCTCGGCCGTCGCGGTCTTACTTGATTCAATCCCCAGCGCCCAGGCGACGTCGTCAAGACTGACAAAGCGTTTCGCGCCGAGCCACCAGTGATGCATGGTGTCGAACACTCCGCGCACCCGGAACTCGGAAAGATCGACCAGCGGCTTGGCGGAAATACAATGGACCAGGCAGCGCTGGAAAATAAACGGCAAGTCAAAACCGATCAGGTTATGGCCGACCAGCTCGTCCGACTCGCAATCAAAATCTTTCAGGAGTTCGAGAAACGCCAGCAGCGAGTTTTTCTCATCCTGCTCGCCGCCATCCTGCTCGATGCCAAACACGTGCTCGCTCTGCGGTAGTTCCACTCCCAGGTCCATTCCGGCGATCGGTCCGGCGTGCACGGCGATGGAAAGTATGCGACCGGAAGTGGCGCTCAACGAGCCCAGTTGGTAACAGCGCTCTTCCTCGATGACGATGTCTTCCAAATAGCGTTGCTGTTGTTCCAGCCGCATGTTGCCCAGCTTCAGCAACTTCTCGAGTTGTGGGCCAACCCGTTCGCGATAATCCGGCAGTGTCAGCGTCTCGATGTCCATCGTGTACGCGCGCGGTAGCACGGGATCTGCGTTTTGATGTTCGCGGTATTGCTCGAGAGTGATGGGACGATACTCGCTGACTACAAACTGCGGACGGTCCTGAAAACTTTCGAGCGTGCCGGCGATACCAAACAAACCCGGCTTAATCTCTTTCCAGATGTCGAGTGTCTCGCCCCAAATTTTCAACGGCAGTGAACCGGTCGCGTTTCGCGCCGTCGCATCGCAAAAGCGTTTGCCTTGTTGCGTGCGTTTCTCGCGGACTGAAGTGATGACGACCATCAACCACAGCTCCTCGCCCTGGGGCATTTCAGGAATGGGAAGGTTGCCTCTCATAAGTTCAGATGAAACCGGCCTGGTATTCTGGTGCAAAATTTCTTGCAGCGAACGCAAACTAACAGTTTGCTTTACTTCATTAACGATTGCGAAAGTCCATTCTATACTGTCACGCCGCTAAAGGGTCACTCACCAAAATCAATTTGGTTTTATCTTTCCGATGCTGGTAATTCGAACGCAAACGTTGGCGCGAGCGGAGGCCCTGCGACGCATCAGGTTGCTTACCGGCAAAGACTTGCGGCCGCTCGCGGATCAGTATGGCCTCACGGTCTGGAAAAACGGCCACAAGAATAAGGGGTGGGCGGGGCAGGTGATTGAGCATTATCTCGGCCTGCCGCAAAACTCTTTGCAGGCGCCGGACTTTGGCAACTGGGAGTTGAAAGTTGTTCCGGTTGTCCCCGGGTTGGCAGGAACAGTCCTGGTAAAAGAATCGATGGCCATAACTATGATCGAGCCGGCCGAGGTCGTCGCCAGCAAGTTCACCGACAGTCATCTTTACGACAAACTGCGCAGCATGATTGTAGTCGCGCGAATTTTTCAGGACGTGCAGGAGACGTCGGCGTATTTACATTCAGCGGCCGAGTTTGATCTCAACAATCCCGCAATTCGCAAGCAGGTAGAAGCAGACTATGAAGCGATTCGCGAAATCATCAGGACGAAGGGCGTCGAGGCGTTGACCGGCGAGATTGGGGAACATGTGCAGGCGCGTACTAAAGGCCGCGGGCATGGCAGCACTTCGCGGGCGTTTTATGCGCGGGCGGGGTTTGTCGCGCATATTTTGAATTTGCAGAAGCTGGCATGGATGCCGCGAGTACTGGGCGAGGAAAGCGGGTGAACTCAAAAAACACTATCCGCAGATTACGCAGAGTTCACAGATTCAGTCAGAAACACAAACGGTCGAAAGCCTAATTCCCCTTGCACGCGACTCTTCGAGTACTCAGCGAATTGGTGTGATGAGTTCTCACTCCTTTTCTTACTGTTATCTGTGTAAGCTGCGGAATCTGCGGATTAATGTCTTGTGGTTTTTCCGGCACGCTCAACTTCCGCTTCCATCCGGCCAGTCAGCATCAGCCAGATCATTTTGTAGTCACCCATGAAGGACCACAGCGGATATTGAAAGGTAGCCGGTTTGTTTTTCTCGATGAAGAAGTGACCAATCCAGGCGGCGCCGTAACCCGGGATCAGCGCGAGCGGGAACAGCCACCACTTGCCAATCGCGATCAAGTAAATAACCGCAGCAAGGGCCAGGGAAGTTCCCAGCAGGTGAAGCAGACGAGTCTGTGGCTTGCTATGTTCGGCGACATAGTGGGGCCAGAACTCGGTGAATGAATTGTAGCGGTGTTGAGACATGCGATTTTCACCGGTGCTCGTAATGTAGAGGAAGGTACTTCCGCGGCTTTGCCGCCTTCCGTGCGGAAAGGCTATGCCTTTCCGCGTGGCTCACTCAGAATTGAGGCTGCGCCTCGAAATTCGAGGCATAGCCTCTCAAAACAATAAGAGGAAGTCGCCGGTAAGGCAGAGCCTTACCGCACGGAAGGCGGCAGA
>JBDTTW010000030.1:0-6971 GCA_039930405.1 bacterium | reverse complement strand
TGGCCACCTGCACCACGATGTCGTAAAACTTTTGCGGCCGCAGTCGCGGCAGACAGGACATCTGCGCCCGGCTTTCAACCTGAAACAAACCAATAGTGTCGGCCTTTTGCAGAGAAGCGTAAACCGCCTCGTCATCCTGCGGCAGGTGGGCCAGATCAACTTCCTCTTTATACGAATTGCGAATCAGGACGATCGATTCTTCCAGCGCGGCCATCATTCCCAGACCCAGCAGATCAACTTTGATCAGTCCCAGGTCCGCGCAGTCTTCTTTGTCCCATTGGATCACCACGCGCCCGGGCATCGCCGCCGGCTCCAGCGGCACGACCGAATTGAGTTGGCCCTGACAAATGACCATGCCGCCGGAGTGCTGGCCCAGGTGACGCGGCAGATCCTGGACCAGGCCGTACAGTTCGAAAAACTTTTTAATGCGCGGGTTTCTGATGTCGAGCCCCGCCTCGCGAAACTGTCGTGCAGTTGAGTCCTTTGGATCCTTCCATTCCCAGGTGTGCACCAGGCCGGAAAGTCGCCCCAAGGTTGCGTCATCAAAATCGAGCGCCTTGCCAACTTCACGCGCGGCTGAACGGCCGCGATACGTGATCACATTGGCAGTCATCGCGGCGCCGAGTTTTCCATAACGTTCATAAACATATTGAATCGCGCGCTCGCGTTGGTCGCCGCTGGGCAAATCGAGATCGATGTCCGGCCACTCGCCGCGTTCTTCGGAAAGAAAACGTTCAAAGAGAAGTTCCATGCTGATGGGATCGACGGCGGTAATGCCGAGCGAATAACAGACGGCGCTGTTGGCAGCCGAGCCCCGTCCCTGAATCAGAATTCCCTGCCGGCGGCAAAATTCAACAATGTCCCACACGATGAGAAAATAGCCTTCGAGTTTTAGCTTTTCGATTAAGGCGAGTTCGCGTTCGAGTTGCGGTCGAGCCGCTTCATAAGCCGGCTTCCCGTTCGTTCCCGGATAGCGCAGGCGCGCGCCTTCTGCGGTGCGCTTGCGTAAAAACGATGACATCGTTTCGCCTGAGGGAACCGGATATTTAGGAAACTCGTAACCGAGGTCTGCCAGCGTGAATTCAAGTCGCGATGAAAGTTCGCCGGTGTTGTGAATGGCTTCAGGCAAATCCGCAAAGAGCTGTTGCATTGTCTTGGCTGATTTCAGATACCGTTCGGAATTCATGGCAAGTAAACGCCCGGCAGTTTCCAGACGCACATGATTGCGAATGCAGGTGAAGACGTCGGCGACTTCGCGTTGCGCCGCAGTCGCATGGCTGACGCCGTTGGTTGCCAGCAGGGGCAGATGCAAACGTGTGGCGATCTCAACCACCGCCTGGTTGCGCGCTTCTTCTTCACGATTGAAATGACGTTGCAATTCGGCGTAAACATTTTGTTTGCCAAACACATCGACCAACCATTCTGTTTGTCTCTGTGCGTCCTCAGTGTTCTCTGCGTCTCGGTGATGAGCGTGAAGTACTTTTCCCAGCGGTCCAGCCGCGGCGCCTGTCAAACAAATCAACCCTTCAGCATGCGCGGCGAGCTCTTCAGGTGTCACGGCACACTCGCCCGGCTTTGCATGCTTGGGCACGCGCAGCTTCATCAAAGTGATCAGGCGCGAGAGGTTTTGATAACCAATACGATTACGCACCAATAAAGGAATCGAGAAGGATTCGGCGGCGGTACGTGAGCGTTTTTGTCCAAAGTCCAATGTCCAAAGTCCAAAGTCCGCTACCTCATCTTGCCTTTGACCTTGGACCTTGGACTTTGGACTTTGGACTGGGTGAGGACCTTGGACTACAGTTATTTCCGCCCCGATATGAGCCTTGATGTCGTTCTTTTTCGCGGCCAGGTGAAACCGCGGGCTGCCATAAAAACCATCGCGATCCAGCAGCGCCATGGCCGGCATCTCGAGCGCCGCTGCGGCAGCAATCAATTCCTCAGGCACCGAAGCGCCTTCGAGAAAACTGAATGCCGACCGCGCATGTAATTCGATGTAAGTCATTTCAGTCATTTCCGATTGCCGATTGCCAATTGCCGATTGCCGGTTTTTTGGACCCCAGGTCGTTGACATCTTTCCAATCGGCAATCGGCAATTGGCAATCGGAAATAATGTCAGTCATAAACGCCTTCGACGAACCAGGTGCCACTACGCAGCTCGCGATAAATGCGATAAAGAGTTTGACTTGGACCACTATGGCTTACCTCTTTAATTTTCGACTCTTCTGACCTCTGACTTCTGACCTCTGACCGCTGACCTCTGAACTCCGACCGCTGACCTCTGACTTCAACGGCCACATCCCACTCATCTCTGGCCCAAAGGTCTGCTCGCCACCACTCGCCGGAAGTGCGCCAGGGGCCGGCCAGCCCCACCACCTTTCCATAAACACTTCGCTCTTTCCCCCAAGCGCTAATCTCAGTCGGATATCCACGCGCGGCTTCAACCATCGCTCGCAGCGGCGGGCGAAACCGGCGAAAGCCGAGGGCGAATTTCGGCGTGGGAACTTCGAATTTCGGATTTCGGATTTCGGATTTCGGATTTCGGACTTGGACTCTTGAATTTGGAGTTTCGCATTGCTGTTTGCTGTTTGCTGTTTGCTGTCTACTTCTCCTTCCCTTTTCTTCTTTCATCTCAAACCTCTTAACACCAAACGCATCCGGCCGGTGCGTATCCAACAATTTGGGCGAACCCACATTTCCCAAACCGACGAGCTTTGCCAGGCGCGCCAGCGTCAACTCCAACTTTGCCGGCTCAGGCGCCAGCGGAATAAATAATCCCGTCTGTAAGACACGAGGCTTGACCGGTTCACAATTTATCGAGACCGCAACTATCGCCTCAGTTGGCGGCTGCCTTTCAGCCTCTAGCAACAGTAGTTTCAAAAACACTTTTGGATCGCGCATCGGATAAGGCAAATTGAGTTTCAATTCGTGCGCGCTTTTGTTTTCAAGTTTCATCCGCACGTGCAGCTCAATAGTGGCGAGCGCGTAATCATGCAAACTGGCGCAGATTTGATTGAGCAATCTGGCGAAGATGAAAGAGAGGGCTTCAAGCTGCGCAATGGGATACTCGAGCTCGATCGAACTTTCGAAAACTGGCGCAGCTTGTTTTAATTTTAAGTGCCGCTCGGTTTTTCCCCCCGCGAGTTGTTGCAGGTGTAGACCCTCCTGGCCCAATCGCTCGGAAACACCGGCAACGGGGAGTTCGGCGAATTCTCTAAAAGTGCGCACGCCCCAAAGCTTGAGCGTCGCGAAAATTTCTGCGGCCCGTTTGTCTTCAATATTGACCAGCGAATATTCCAGCGCGCTGACAGGCAAAGGCCCGAGACACGTCAGTTCTTCTCCGGCGGTAGTAAAAGTTATTCCTGCGCACCGCCGCGCCGCATGGACGGCCGCATCAGGATTCGCGGCTAAAGCCACATTTACCCGGGCCTCGAGTCCACCTGTTTGCTTTGCAGCGCACGCCTGTTTCGCGATTATCGTTGCCAGCTCATAAGCCGAGCCAAAGCAGAGGCCACAGCCCGCGACGTCGATCACCACCGTGTCGGGCCACACCTCTTCGACAAAAGGAGAGAAGGAGTAAGCAAACTCCGCCAAAGACAGTTCATCCGACAGATTCGGCGCGTGTATGCCCGCAAACATGACCAAGCCCTTTCAGTTTTGAGTAAAGCGAAGATTAGCGAAAATTAGCGAACACGTCAATAGTGAACTTGAAGAAAGTTGGCGGGAATAAAAAACGCTTGCGCCTGACGTTACGTCAGAGTTTAGGATTGGTTTCGAAAGGAAACGCTGATGAAAGACCAGGAAGCTTCATACCAGGCGCAGCAGTTTGCGACCCGCGCGGGCGTCACCGTGCGCACGCTGCACCACTACGATCGGCTTGGGCTGTTAAAGCCGAGCGCCTATACCGGAACGGGTTACCGGCTCTACCGGGAAAGCGATCTGGCGCGGCTGCAGCAAATCGTCACGCTGAAATACATCGGCTTTTCGCTTCAGGAAATAAAAACTTTGCTGGTACAGAATGGCCGCGATCTGGCCACAGCCTTGCGCCGGCAAAGAAAAATCATCAACCAAAAACGGCGTCACTTGGGAATGGCAGTTCAGGCGATCGAGAAAGCCGAACTTGTTATCTCAAGTGGGGCACCCGACTGGGAGGCATTCAAGAAAATCATCGAGGTGATCAATATGCAAAACGATATGGAATGGACCAGGAAATATTACTCGGAATCCGCAACCGAAAAACTTGCTGAGCGCGCTACGCCCGAAGTGATCGAACAAGGACAGAACGATTGGGCCCAACTGATCAAAGAGGTCGAGGCAGCGGTGCGCGACGGTGAAGATCCAACTTCTGAAAAGTCGCGCTCGCTTGCGGCACGCTGGTCACATTTGGTCCGGCAATTTACCGGCGGCGATCCGGAAATCAGCGCCGGCTTAAAGAAGCTATACGCCGATCAGTCCAACTGGCCGGCGCATTTTCAGAAACCTTACAGCGATGAAGTTGAAGCGTTCATTTGCGCCGCTGCCGGCAAGAAGTAAACCCTTGGAACTACTTTGCACAAGGAGTTGGCAGTGTCCTTATTTCTTTCTCTGTGCGTCCTTTGTGCTCTTTGTGCCTCTGTGGTGAATCTTATCAGCGGCTTGTTCACCACCGAGACACAGAACACACAAAGGACGCACAGATAATTCAAACAAGGTGAGATCATTGTGCGCTGACCCGCAAAGTAGCTTCTCTGGTAGTTGGGCTGAGCGGCCGGTGACGTTCTACCAGCATTGTCAGGGAGCGCAACAGCATTCCTTGCGTAACTAAAAACGGGGCGGTAGTTTTCACTCGTGTTGAAAGATCGGCTAAGGAAGAATTTTTCTTCTTAGTTTCATCCTGATTCACTTGCGACCACACCACCGCCTCGTTTTTCATTTCCAGCGACAACGCCGCGCAGGACCGCACACTGCAATCCTGAGTAATGACCAGTAAAGCGGTCGGCGTGTTTTCCACGACGCGCCGGAAGCGAAACCACCAGGACGAAATGATTCGACGTGCCGCTTTTGCTGAGAGATCAGCCAGATCGAGCATTACAATACCGAAGCCGCCGCCCTGCAAAAGCAGATCGGTGGCTTTGAAAGCGTGCTCCAAATTATTGTCGCAGCGTATCCAGAGCAGTCGCTCAAAATTCACCTGCGCTCTTTCGGCTGATTCCGGATCGAGCGTGTTGTTCATATCGACCAGCGCGCACACTTCCTCATAATTAGTCGCCCTCGCGAGCGTTGAAAGCATGAAACTGGTGCGACCTGAAGACGCTGGTCCGAAAATTTCTGTGATGGCGCCGCGTGGCAAGCCTGCACCAGCGAGCGCGTCGATTTCGGGAATGCCGGAAGCAATAACTTCTCCGCGTTTTGTTTCGTGATGCTTAAACGCGTCGCCAAAGCGAGCTGCTATGGTGGATTCAATTTCCGCTTTTGAGATTGCCGCTCTCATGATCTATATAGTCTGTAAAGCAACCATCCCTCTTCGATTCTTCGCCCGCGCCTGATGATGAAACCCGCCGGCTAGAGCATCGTCGCTTTGTTGACGATCTCAAAAAACTCGCCAGGATTCTGAAGTAGGACGAGGCATTCCTGCCTGTCCATTCCACTTCTTAACCCTACCTACTCGCAGGGACAGGCAGGAATGCCTGTCCTACTTTTTTGCTTGACCTAACACTATTCATTCGCTAATATTCGCATGATTTTCGCTTATCACCGAAAATAGCATTCGAGCGATTTTAAGGCAAGAGGTTTTTTGAAAGGGGTTTCGTGCATGCCAGTAACGGCAAGACAACGGCAAGTCTACGACTTCATCAGTCGCTATGCGGAGGCTCACAAGCTGCCACCCACCATTGCGGAAATCGGGAAGCAGTTTCAGATGACTTCATCGGCCAGCGTGCACAGCATCCTGTCGGCGCTCGAGCGCGAAGGACTCATCAAGCGCATTCCGAATGTCAGTCGCGGCATCGAGATCATCAAGCAGGAAGAACAACCGGACGAGTATGAGATCCCCTTGCTGGGAACAGTCGCGGCCGGCCAGCCCATCGAGGCTATCCTCGCCCACGAAACCGTCCAGGCGCCGAAGAATATGTTGGGTCGTGATCGCATGTTCGCCTTGCGGGTGCGCGGCGATTCGATGATTGACGAAAACATTCAGGACAACGACATCATCATCGTGTCGTCACAGCAAACCGCGGAGAATGGCCAGATGGTTGTGGCCTTAATTGATGGCAACTACGCCACCGTGAAAAAGTTTTACCGGGAGCCTGACTTCATTCGTCTGGAGCCGGCGAACCCGCAGTTCAAACCAATCTTCATCAAGACGCCGGAACGCATTCAAATTCAGGGCGTAGTTCGCGGCTTGATTCGCAGCTACAACAATTCTTCCCGCGCAGTTTAACGCTGAAAGTTTTTGAAGAATGAAAGCCGCACCAGCACTGGACGATGCTTCATCCGAATCGGATGTGATCTTTCTTGGCTTCGCGCTCAGTGACTGTGTGGTTGAGATTGATAAGGAAGCAGCCAAATATCTGCGCGCTGTTCACCGCACTGCTTTGGAGCTAGCGATTCCCAATCGCTTTGGAATCGAGGTCGGTGGGTTTTGGTTAATGCGGGAACAACTCGAGCAGTTACGAAAATTGCCGGAATGCTATTCACAACTCGAAGCGCCGTTTGTCGCACGCGCCATCGAAGCTTACCTACTAGCACAGACTGAGAAGTTACTTGCTTGGGATTTTGCATCTATTGAGAAACCTCGAGTTGAACAAACAACTCGCCATCAAACGCCTCTAAAGCTACAATCCCACGGCAATGGCTAAGAACTCTCACATTGAGTGGACCCACCACACCTTTAATCCCTGGTGGGGTTGCAAAAAAGTTTCACCCGCATGCGAT
The DNA here is from genome assembly GCA_039930405.1 of bacterium. Classification (GTDB taxonomy): domain Bacteria; phylum Acidobacteriota; class Blastocatellia; order Pyrinomonadales; family Pyrinomonadaceae; genus PSRF01. The sequence continues at coordinate 59 of JBDTTW010000030.1, read as the reverse complement.
AACTGTTACGCAGAATTGTGGGCAAAGCGCATGGGTCACCAACTTTGGGGAACGGATGC
>JBDTTW010000029.1:0-6355 GCA_039930405.1 bacterium | reverse complement strand
CGTGTTCACAATGAAAGGGTTCGGCGCCGTAGTTACCGGTACACTCGTGTCAGGTGAGATAGCGCCGGGCGATGAACTTGAACTGCTCCCAACTGGCGCCCGGGTGCGCGTGCGTGGCGTCCAGGTTCACGGTGCAGCGGTACGAAGCGCAATCGCCGGACAACGCACCGCGGTGAACCTCGCAGGAGTGGAGCTGAGCGCGATCGAACGCGGCATGGTGCTCGCGGAAGTGGGCCGCTTGGCGACGACGCAAATTCTCGACGTTCAGCTGACAGTTCTCCGGAGCGCGCCCCGTGCCTTGCGGACCCGCGCGCGCGTCCGAGTGCATATCGGTTCGGCTGAAGTGCTGGGCCGAGTGCGCATCCTTAATCAGTCTGGCGAGGTCGCGCCCGGTGAATCCGCGTTCGCACAATTAAGATTGGAGGCGCCCGTGGTCGCGGTGCATGGCGAGCGGTTTATCATTCGTTCTTATTCTCCGGCGCTAACGGTCGCGGGCGGCACGGTGCTCGATCCTTTAGCCGCAAAACATCGCGGCAGGGAACTGGCAAAGACTGACAAGCGCCTGCAGGAATTGATGCGACCCGAACGTTCAAGAAAATTAGCAGCGTTTGTCTTGGCGGCGGGCGATCAAGGAATGACGCTGGAGCAACTCAGCGCACGGACGGGTTTGAAAGATTCAGTTTTGGCGGCTGCGGCAAACGAAGTTGAGCGGGTCGGGACGATCACGAATGCGGATGGGGTCTTCATCAACACTGCGAATCTTGAGGAACTTGCCAACACGGTCGCTGCCGAAGTGAAGTCTCATCACCAACGGGATCCTTTATCGCGCGGCCTTGCTCGCGAACTTTTGCGCGAGCAGTTCTTCAGTCATTCAGCGCCCGAAGTATTTCGCGCGGTAATGCATCAGCTTGAGAGTAAAGGCGCGCTGGTTACAGAAAAAGATTTGGTTCGTCTCAGCGAACACACAGTTGATCTGTCCCCGGCCGACACCACGCTGCGCGACAAGATCGTCGCCATTTATCAAACGGCGCAACTTGAGCCACCCACTCTGGACCAGGCTTTGGAAAGTGCCGGGGTGACGCCAGCGCAACGCCCTCATGCGCGAAAAATTCTGCAAATGCTGCTTGACAGCAAAAGACTGGTGCGCGTTCAGGCGGATTTGTTTTTGCACGCCAGCGCAATGGATCGTTTGCGCGCGTTGCTGCGGGACTTCGCTTCACAACACGAACCCGAGCGCCTGATTGACGTGCCGCAATTTAAGACGTTGGCGGGCGTTTCGCGCAAGTACGCGATTCCACTCCTGGAGTATCTTGACAGCGAACGGATAACGCGCCGCGCCGGCGACAAGCGAATCATTCTCTAGGGATATTCAGTTGAGATAGCGGTCGACTAGTGCCGCAAACTATCGCGGCACCGCGAAAAGAATGCCACCCAAGGGCAGCATCGGTGTCGAAAAACTTGCGTTCCTTCATGGCTGGCGTTAACATGCTGGCCACATAGCGTTACGCGGCTTTTTCCTAACCTTCATAGCAACTCATTGCCGGGGGTAAAATGATATGAAAGAAGCATTACTTGCGATTGTGGGTCTGCTCGCTGCTGGAGGTGCGATTTACTACTTCTACAGGTTCGTGACCTTTACGGACGCCGAGGGCGGACACTCGTTAGGTTGGCGCGCCCTGGGCCTGGCGGCCGTTGCTTTCATCTGCGGGTTGCTCTACTTCCTTGGCCATGTAAACAAGGAAGAGGAGATTCACATCACGCAGTAGGCGGTGATTCGTTTTTGTTCGCATCACGGCGTCCGCTTGCCCGACAACGCTGTCGCTATCGTCGTTTTTAAAATTAAAACTTTAACCGCCGTTTGTGCACACTTAGCGGCTTCGGACGTGCGCAAACGGCGCTTGGTTTGTTGGCCCGTACAAACTCAAGAGGAGAAGGCGAATGTTAATCTTTTTGGTAACGCTGCTCGCGCAAGTAAATACCACTTTCCGCCAGCCGAGTTATTTCGGTCCGGTTATCGCCACCATGTTTCTGCTGGGCGCAATTGCCTGGTTGGTAGCGGCAGTGCTCGGGTTTGCGCGCGCGCGGGCGTTTGGACCATCGACGCGCTGGTTTACGTTCACGGCTGTCTGCATGCTGTTATTCCATATTCAGTTTCTGGCCGTGGGTTTCGGAGTACTAACCAACGACTCCAGTTTTGTATTTACCGTGCTGACCTTCTTTAACTTTTTTGTGATACTGGGAGCGATTTGCGCAATCGTCGGCTTTATTCGATTGACCACTCCTCGTTGAGCAGGCTGCGTCCGCGATTCGTTTGCTGTGAAAAAGTTCTTACCATTCGCCGTACTCACAGTTGCTGTGGGTGCGGCCTTTTTCTTCATTCGGGCCGGCTCGCCCACGGCGCGCCGCGACTCGTCAAACCGCTTTGTCCAAACGCGTGGTAGCCGTTTTCTGGTTGCCGGCCAGCCGTTTCGCTTTGCCGGCGCAAACGTGTCGGTGATGTATCGCGATGAGGACCGCCAACGCATGCCCGAGACGTTGCGCCAGGCAGCGCAAGCAGGCATTCGCGTGGTGCGTATCTGGGCGTCCGGCGAAGGTGGTCCAAACGATGTGGGACCCGTTGCCGATCAGGCAGATTGGCCGCGCACGCACCCCTTTCGCTGGTCGCCGGGAAACTGGAACGAAGAGGCGTTTGTTCATCTCGACCACACCATCGCGCAAGCCGCGCAAAATAATCTTCAGGTGCAATTGTGCCTGGCCAACTGGTGGCGCGACACCGGCGGCGTGACTCAATATTTACGCTGGGCAGGCATTGATGACGCGGCGGATAGCAAATACAAATTTGGAATTAATCCTGAACGCGCCATGTCGTTTTACACAAACGAGAAAACGCGACAGCTTTATCGCGAACACCTGGAAAAAATTGTTACCCGGCGCAACCGCGTAACCGGCGTTCTCTATCGTGACGATCCAACAATTTTGGGTTGGGAGTTAATGAATGAAGCGCAGGCCGTAACCGGCCGCTGGGCGGAAAGGCGCGCCTGGATTGCCGAGATGAGCACTTATTTGAAGTCACTCGATCCTAATCATGCAATTACGCCGGGCGATTGGGGCTATCGCACTGCCGCCGAAAGAAGAGAGTGGCTCGCCGACCATCGCTTGCCGGCTATCGACTACTGCGACGTTCACAATTATCCAAAAGACGATAGCGACAGCTTTGTTGATTCGCCCGCTGCCCTGCGAGAGTTTATCGAGAACCGCGTGGCCGCAGCTCTTTCTCTTAATAAGCCACTGGTCTTTGGGGAATTTGGCATTGGCCCCGAGGGTTATCGCGGCGTGTCGCAAGCGGAATGGTATCGAGCATTTTTCGAAAGTAATGTTCGCGCTGGCTCGGCCGGCGCAATGTTCTGGATCTTCACGCCGGATCCCGGCCGCGGATATGGAATAACGTATTCAACTCCGCGCGATGCCGGCGTCCTCGGGGAAGTTAAGCGCGCTGCGCAGATGTTTGCCGCGCTCAGTTCTGCCGATGCGCCCGAACGGTTAACCGACGCATCGCGTCACTTGGTGCCGAGGCAGTTTGCCTGGTCGCGCCCGGTTGGCGATCCCGCGACGCTCCCGCAAATGATCGTCCGGGACGACCAATCGTTGTTGTATCAGTTCAAACCGCAGATGGCTGCAGCCGAGCAGTTTGAAAAAATTGGCAGTGGTCCGGGTTACATCTGGGGATTTGGCGTGGGCCACATTGATTACACAGTGCCGGCACGCGAGGATCGACGTCGCGTGAGCCAACTGATTGTGCGGGCGCATATCCAACCGGTGTTGCCGATCGATGCCAAGCCTGAAGAAATCAAAACGCGCGTCACTCTTTTTGTGAACGGGACCGACTGCGGTTCGCGGCTAATCCCGATCGAACCGCGCACTGCGGCCTTGATTCAGGAATGGCGCGTCGACAAATTGCTGGTTCGTTTGCGCGCCATGCGCGGACTGCCGATTAGCATCCGCTTTGCGGTCAGTGCGGAGGCGGACTGGCCTTATGGCGTGAACATCTCAAACTGGCCGGAAGGTTACGAGTCGCACGATGCTAAGCCGGTTGAGGTGGAGGTCAGGCACTGAAGTCAAAAGCAAGCGTTCTTTCATTTTTCCAACCATTTTGCTGAGGAGTTGGCATGAGTACTTCAACAGCTGACGTCCCGGTCAAGGATATCGCAATTAATGAAAATAGCCTTACTGTCAGCTTGATGGATGGGCGAACGATGACGGTACCCGCTTGAGTGGTTCCCGCGGCTTGTCCACGCAACCCCCGCTGAGCGAAACAATTGGCGGTTAATCGGCAAAGGCGAGGGCCTCCATTGGCCTGAACTCGATGAAGACATCAACATTCACGATCTCTTGCTGGGAAGACGGTCGGCCGAAAGTCGAAGCTCACGTTGGATGGAAAAGCGAAGATCGATGGATAAAGCTTCCACTCCAGAGAGAGACCGAAATAATTAATTGCTGATTACGTGCGAACCATTCAGCAATTGAATGTTACTGGCCAATGGCGGCAAGCGGCTGGCGGTTTCAATCACAGTTTCCCGCGACTTTTTGTCCAGTTGATACACCGAAGCTGAAACCGCAGCTCCCAACGTCGCCTGAAATATTGGCGAGGCCGAGGTTGACAGAGCTTTGAGCAACGTCTCGTTGCTAAAGTAACGCCTGCCGCGAGCGTCGACTACAAAATCGCCTTCCTGCAACTGCTTCAACGCATTCGGATCCGACACCGATACGCACACCAGATCGGCGCGATTGGCTTTGCGCGCGTAGAACGCCGCCAGATTGGGAACCTCGCTGGCAACCTGCGCGTTCGGTGTAGCGCGTTTGGCTATCTCAAACATCACGTCGCGAACACTGCCATCGTAGAATTCATCGTGCGGAAAGTAATAACCCTCGCGCGCGACGCCTCCCCCGAGCGCATTAGTAAAGAGCCTGAAGTATGGGGCTACCGCAGTTGACGCCTGCACTGATCCAATGATGAAAACCAGGACCAGCGCCAGTCGCAGGTAGCTGGTGGGCCAGGTTGCGGCCAGCAAACTCGCCAACTTCCCGGAAATCCAAACGCTGAAGAATTGAATTCCGATTGCCGCTGTGATCAGCACGGCCGGAAGAGCGACCGTAAAGTAGCGCGTGAATTTTCCGCCGACGAAAGTAAACGTCATCATCCAAAGGAACAGCCACACCATGATGAAATAACGGCCGTCGCCAAGCTTGCGTCTAAAAAGCAGCGGCAAGCCAATCACAAATCCCACCACTGTCAGCAAAGGTAATTTGACGGCGACAAAAAGATGGTAGAAATACCACGGTGTCCCATTGAACCAATCCGTCAGCTTGTGACTGTAAACCTGTCCCATGAACTCGTAACCGTCATGGCCGATCAATTTTTGGCCGGCGAACAGTCCCATCTGTTTCCACGTTCCCGGCAGCAGAATGGTGGGATTGAGCAGTAAGAAAGTGACTCCCATGATCGCAAAGAAAGTCAGCATGCGTTTCTTCCCCAGCCGCCACCTGGTCTCGGGAATTGGCTGGAAGATCCCATAGTAGGCGATGGTGATTGTCAGCATCTGCGGCAGGTATTTCGAAGCCATCATCGCGCCAAACGCGGCGGCTGTGGCCCAGTAATACTTCGTTGGTTTCACGTCGGGGTTGCTTTCCGCTAAGCGCTGGCCGCGCAGCCAGAAAACATTCGCCAGCAGAAAAAAGAAAGTCAGGAACGTGTCTTCTTTCGCGATGCGATTAAATCCAATCGCACTTGGGTCAAACGCCCACAATGCCGCCGCGATCAAACCGGCCTCCGCTCCAAATAATTCAGCCGTCAATAAGTAAATAAGAATCGTAGTCAACGCGCCGCAGAGCACGCTGGGGAAGCGAAGCGCAGTTTCGGTGGCGATGGGGTTGGTGCTACCGGGCGAAATGCTATTCCATTTGTCGGCGAAAACCACCGTGGCGGTTTGCAACGCCTTCATCAAAAAAGGATGCTCGCCATTTGCCGACGTCAAGCCGTGCTGGCGATAGTCGTTAACCGCTTCCAGCTTGTTGAGTTCGTCTTCGCTCAGCCCTTCGGCACTGAGGTGCGTGAGGCGAAAAGCAAACCCCACTACGACGAGCAGCGCCAGGGCGATTACCAGCACGCGAGTGTTTAAGGAAACGATTCCGCGTGCCGCAAACAACTCAGGTCTTAATCCGGCGGTAACAATTACTTCAGCTTTAGCGGCCAATTTGCTGTCCTTAGCGTCCTAAAAAAGCGGCGCCAGCAGCTAGTCAACCATCCTGGCGCCAACAAAAGCCGCAAGGGTAGCGCGATTCAAAGTCCTAAGCAAAC
>JBDTTW010000028.1:0-4086 GCA_039930405.1 bacterium | reverse complement strand
GCGTTGGTTTTTGTTTTCTGCGCTTTCCAGGTTAGCCCACCGTCAGTGGTGGCGATCATCGAACCAAAGGTGCCGGCGGCCCAACCGCGCATTGGATCCTGTGATGCAAAGGTAACCGCGAATAAGTGGTCCCTCGTTCCCGTCGATCGTTGCACCCATTTAGTGCCGCCGTTCGTGGTCGTCAGAATCACACCGCCGGCGCCGGAGATCACTGCGCGCGCTTTACTTTGCACATACAAACCGTAGAGCGTGGTTGCAGCCGGCGAGATTTGAGCTTCCCAGGTAAAGCCGCCGTTGCGTGTGCGCAGGATCGAACCATCGCTGCCGATGGCCCACCCATGCGTCTTGTCGTTAGCAAACTTGACCGAGTTGAGGGCATTGCCTTGCGGCAGCGGGTTTTGCCATTGCCAGGCGGGAAGTTGTTGCGCGTGACTCCCGACGGTCAGTAGTGACAGAACAACGCTCGGCAACAACGCGTAGCCGCTGCGTGAGCGCACTAAAAACTTAAACCTGGAAATCGAGCGGGTGAAATTCATTATTACTGGTGGAAGCGCGTTTCGGGGAGTCACTCGGAATAATAGAATGCAGAATTATAATGATCAGGTAAGGCGAAAGCGAATGCGCGCACCTGCCGGTACCAGTGCATTTTGGACTTAACGCTGAAAGCGTTGGCTAATTCCAGCCCGGGGTTTGCTTTGAAACCCCGGGTTAAGATTCCTGTTTGTTTTGTCGCAACTCTGAAGGAGTTGCGACGGGTCTTTGTTTAGCGCGACGCAACCCTTTCAGGGTTTGAATCTTCTGTAATGGGGCATGTTGTCCCAGGGTTGCCAAAGCGCAGCCCTGGGCTGAAATTAGCGAACGCTTTCAGCGTTAGCCTTAAACTGCATCAGTACCCACTTGCGGGGTAAGGCGCAGAGCCTTATCGCACGGAAGACAGTAAAAGCCTCTGGGCACAGAACCTACTTCACCGCCGGTGGACGATAGCGGCGGTCAACGCGCCAGCCGCCGGCGCTGCGGCGCAAACGCGCGATCGTTAATGGGTGACAGTTGCCGCAGGACAACCAGCGTCCGCGCAGGTGCCGGTGTTTGTAATTGCAATTCTGTTCCGAGAACTCCAGCACAGCAACTTCGCGAATGATCGTTGCTTCTTTCGTGGTCGCATCCTGGTCCAGTTCCTGCTCAACGAAACGCGAGTTCACATAAGCGGTCTGCCAGCCTGCGGGCGGGTCAGCTAGAGTTTCATTTGAACTGACCACCAGCTCGTTACCTTCACAATCCAGCGCCAGGCCCGCACTGACCACGACTTTGCCCGACTCAACCGACACGCGTAGTCCGGAAACGATTCCGAACCCATGCAGCGCCCGGTTATGAAGTTTCTGTTTGCCGCGAAGATAATTCTGTTCGAGCGCGAAGTCGCCGGCCGTCAAAATCCGCCCATTAAAATACCGCAGCCGCTCGAAAGGTTTTGGATCGCTCATCGGCTCATTCACTTTCGGTTTCTACGGCGAGCGGATCGATGTCGCCAACTTTGTCGATCGCGGCGGTCAGCACTTTTTGATCGACGTGACCCAGGGCCGCGATCTTGCGCGCCGCCTTATCAACTGCTTCCTGGACCACGTGGCCGTTGTGTCCGCGTGTCCACTGCCAGACGACTTCGTGACGCTGCGCAGCCTGGTCCAGACGTTGCCACCAGTCGTGATTTGTTTTGCGACGAAAGCGCCCGCCCATTGTTTCGACTACGTAACGCGAGTCGGTAAACAAGTGAACAAGGCAGGGCTCCTTTAGCGACTCCAGTCCCAACGCCGCCGCCGCAACTTCCGCCTGTTGATTTGTTGCCTGGCCCAGGTAGGTGCCGACGGCGCGCCACAGCCCGCCATAACCAAGCAACGCCACGGCCGCCGCGCGCGTTGATGATTGGCCATTACCGAGACTCGAGCCATCGCAAAAGATCGTGACTGATTTCATTTTTGGAAGTAATGTGCCGCCACGGAATTACGGACCAGGGCCTTAATTCTTCGTTGCGGGAAAGAATGATGGTGGATTCAAGTTCCAAGTGCAACTGCGAGAAGTGGCGTTTGCTCGTGGTGCATCAAACACCGCGCTGTGGCAATAAGGTCTGTACCGTCTGCGGTAGCGGATGGGTTCCGGCATTGCCAATTGTCGACTGCCGATTGCCAATTGGCCCGATCGCCAGACACCAATCGGAAATCGGCAATTGCAAATCGGCAATCACTACCAGTCCCATTGTTAATTCGATTGTTAGCATGCTCTCGGCATTCTCGTTAGAATAGTTCGCATGGCGCACGCTCATACGCACTCACCGGCAAACTACGGACGCGCCTTCGCGATCGGCGTCGCGCTCAATTTAGCGTTCGTTGTGATCGAGGCTATCTACGGCCTTGTCACACTCCCTCGCGCTCGTCGCTGATGTCGGACCTAACTTGAGCGATGTGCTGGGATTGGTGTTGGCGTGGGGAGCAATGCTGCTGGCGCGCCGCCGGCCGACAGCGGAGCGGACTTATGGCTTTCGGCGTTCGTCAATCCTGGCGGCACTCATCAACGCGGCAGTGCTACTAATCAGCGTCGGCGCGATTGCTGGGAAGCGATCGGACGCGTCAATCAGCCGCACGCGGTCGCCGAGCAGACAGTCATCTGGGTAGCATCCATCGGCATTCTTATTAATGCCGGCACGGCGCTGATGTTTATGTCCGGCCGCAAGCGCGACTTGAATTCGCGGCGCCTTCATGCACATGGCTACCGACGCAGTCATCTCGCTCGGTGTGGTCCTGACCGGCGTGGCGATGCTCGCGACCGGCTGGTTGTGGCTTGACCCGGTGGTCGGTTTGGTAATTGTCGCGCTCATCGTTTATGGCACCTGGGGGCTGCTGCGCGATTCGCTCAACCTCGCGCTTGATGCGGTGCCTGCTGGGATAGATATGAACGACGTCAAAGAATATTTGGCCGGATTGCCGACGTGTATCGACGTGCATGACCTGCACGTCTGGGGCATGAGCACGACCGAAACCGCGCTGACGGCGCATGTGGTGATGGCCCAGACGACTTGCGACGACGCGCTGCTGGCAAAAATCACCAATGAGTTACACCAGAAATTCGGCATCGAGCACGCCACTTTGCAAGTGGAATTCGGTGACCCCACCTATCCCTGTCGTTGCCGGCTGTAGCTCAGTACTCAGCACTCAGAACTCAGCACTCAGTACTCAGTACTGTTCTGATCCAATGGACTTCTAACACCCTTGCCACCTCTATTAAGGACATGGGTATAAATCATCGTGGTCCGCACATCTTTGTGTCCCAGAAGCTCTTGCACAGTCCTGATATCGTAGCCATCTTCGAGCAAGTGAGTTGCAAAGCTGTGGCGCAGTGAATGACAACTCCCACTTCTGTTCAACCGCGCCCGGACAATCGCCGTTTTGACCGCCCGCTGCACTTGATCTGGAAAGATGTGATGTCTACCTTCAATACCCGAGCGCGGGTCGCGCGACCGCTTCGTTGCTGGAAAAACATATTGCCACGCCCACTGTCGCGCGGCTGCCGGATATTTCTTAGCCAGCGCGAAGGGAAGTTCAACCGCACCAAGTCCGACTTTCAGATCACCCTGATGCAGCACCTTCGCTTTTTGTAGTTGCTCCCTTAACGGAGCCAGAGTCACGGTCGGCAGCATGGTTACGCGATCATTTGCGCCTTTTCCCTGTCGAATTGTTAATTCCTGCCGTTCAAAGTCGATATCTTTGACGCGTAGCCGGACCGCTTCCATAAGTCGCAGGCCGGAGCCGTAAAGCAGGGAGGCGATAAGATGCGGTGTGCCGTCTAACCGGGCCAGCACTCCAGCCACTTCATTTCTTGTAAATACAACCGGGAGATGCTTGGAGCGCTTTGCTCGTTCAATGTTTGCGACGTAGGGCAAGTCTTTCTTCAAAACCTCGCGGTAGAGAAATAACAGCGCGCTAAGCGCAACCGTTTGAGTTGATGCCGAGATTTTTGCATCGACGGCTAGGTGAGAAATAAACTGGCGGATTTCACCTTCACCCATATAGTCTGGATGGCGTTTATCGTGAAAGAGAATGA
>JBDTTW010000027.1:0-6299 GCA_039930405.1 bacterium | reverse complement strand
AGGTTAGGTGGGACTGTGAACAAATGTTTCATCCCGAGCTTGTCGCGGTAAAACTCGACCGCGCGCTCGATGTCATGCGCATTGACGGCGATCTGCTCGATTGTAGCCAGGCCAAAGGTTGTTTCATCACCCATGTTTATGCTCCGAATTGGGACGTGATTGCGGCAACGGTATAGCCGACGAGCAGCGCGCTAGTCAAACAAATTCCGGATACTTGATGTAAAGCAAACTGTCAGTTTGCGGTGTTGAATGCTTGCCAGCCACCGCAAACTAACAGTTTGCTTTACAAAGTTTACTTTCCTCATTCCGGCCGCGTTTTCATGTAGCGCAACTGGCGGTTAAGATGCCTTCTTCGAAATAAGACGGTTTGGTCTGGTCAAAAGAGAGAGTTGGGAAATTGGCGTGAAGAGTAACGGACTTTCATTGGTAGCAATCGTGGGCCGGCCCAACGTCGGCAAGTCGACGTTATTCAACCGGCTAACCGGCGAGCGGAAATCGATTGTCGGGGACGAGCCCGGCATCACGCGCGACCGAATCTATGGTGAGGTCGAGTGGGGCGGCCAGCGCTTTTCATTGGTAGACACGGGCGGCATGGTGCCTGACGACGACGAGATCATCCCGGCAAACATTTTGAAGCAGGCGCAGGTCGCGATTTCGGAAGCGGACGTGTTGTTGTTGACTGTCGATGCGCGCCAGGGAATTACACCGCTGGATGAAGAACTGGCAAAACTGCTGCGCGGAAGCGGCAAGACGGTATTTGTGATTGCGAACAAAGTCGACGCCGCCAGGATGGAAGCGGAACGAAACGAATTCTACCGTTTTGGCTTTCAGGAAGTTTATCCGGTATCCGCCGAGCAGGGCTTGGGCATTGGTGACTTGCTCGATGCCTTGATTCCTCATCTTAAAGAAAGCGAAACGACCGAAGAGGAAAAGCCGCGCGAGCTGCGCCTGGCGATTGTCGGGCGGCCTAATGTCGGCAAGTCGTCGGTGCTAAACAGCCTGCTCGGCGAAGAGCGCGCAATCGTTTCGCAGATCGCCGGCACGACGCGAGATGCCACGGACACGTTATTGCAAACTCCCGATCAGCTTTTCCGTCTGATTGATACGGCGGGCATCCGGCGCAAAGGAAAGACGGAACAGATGATGGAAAAGCTTTCCGTCATTATGGCGCGCAGAAATTTGGAGCGCGCTGATGTCGCGATAGTCTTGCTTGATGCGGAAGAAGGACCGACAGCGCTGGATGCAAACATCGCCGGCTACGCGTTTGACGCGGGTTGTTCGATCATTATTGCTTGTAATAAATGGGACGCCGTCAAGGACAAAGAAAGCGGCACGTCCAGCGAGTTTGAGCGCGGCGTCCGCCAGAAGATGAAGTTTCTGGAGTTTGCGCCCGTCATTATGATCTCGGCATTGACCGGCCAGCGCGTCGAAAATCTTTTGCCGCTGGCAATCAAAGCCAACGAGGCACGCAATCGGCGCGTTTCCACTTCGCAGTTAAATGCTTTTTTCGAGGCCGCGGTTTCGCAGCCGCGTGGAGGCAGCGCGCCGGCGCCGGTTAAAGGCGGAGTGTCCAGGCTTCACGTTCAGTACATGACCCAAGTCGGCGTGCGTCCGCCCAAGTTTGTGCTGTTTACTTCCGGCGGTAAAGCCGGGCTGCACTTTTCTTATTTGCGTTACCTGCAGAATCGTTTGCGCGAGGAATTTGATTTCTTTGCGACTCCGCTGAAGATTATCGAAAAGCACAAACAACGGAAGAAGCGAAGTTAATGCCCCCAAAACCCGCAATCGGTTTTGCAGTATTGGCCCGCGACGGTGAAGCGCGCGCGGGTTTGCTAACCACTCGCCGCGGCCTCATCGAGACGCCGGTCTTTATGCCGGTCGGAACTGCGGGCACAGTCAAGGGCGTTCGTTTCGAAGCGCTGGAAGACGAACTCGACGCGCGCATCATCCTGGGCAATACCTATCACCTCTGGTTACGCCCGGGCGTCGATGTAATTCGCGCGTGCGGCGGACTGCATCGCTTCAACAGTTGGCCGCGCGCGCTGCTGACCGACTCCGGCGGCTTTCAGGTTTGGTCGCTGGGTGCATTGCGAAAGATTACGGAAGAGGGAACTGAATTCCGTTCGCACCTCGACGGCAGTCTAAAGTTTTTGTCGCCCGAAATCTCGATGGAGGTGCAGGCGGCTTTAGGTTCAGACATCGTCATGGCGTTTGACGAATGCGCCGCGGGCGATGCGCCGCCGGACGTTTCGCGCAAGAGCATGGAACTGACGGCGCGCTGGGCCAGTCGTTCGCGCGTTCGATTCGACGGACTGCAATCCGAAGAGTTGGATACCGGACGAACTGACGAGACGGATCTCTTGAGCGGCGCGCAAGCGTTGTTTGGCATCGTGCAGGGCGGGGCCCACAACGATCTCAGACGCGAAAGCTTAGCTCGTACTGTCGAGATCGGATTCGACGGTTACGCTGTCGGTGGCCTGAGTGTCGGGGAAGAGAAGTCGGCAATGTGGGACGTGGTCGGAGCGCTCGCCCCCGATATGCCCGCGGAAAAGCCGCGCTATCTGATGGGTGTCGGCACTCCTGAAGATTTGGTCGAAGCAGTTTCGCGCGGCGTCGACATGTTTGATTGTGTGCTGCCGACGCGCAACGGTCGAACCGGCCAGGCGTTTACTTCGCGCGGCAAGATGAATCTGAAGAACGCGCAGTGGGCGGTCGACACTCGTCCGCTGGATGAGTCGTGCGCCTGCGCAGTTTGCCGCCGTCATTCGCGTGCTTACCTTCGTCATCTATATATGTCAGGCGAGATCCTTGCGAGTGTACTGTTAACGCACCACAATTTGGGCTTCTTCCTTGACACTATGCGACGCGTAAGGCAATCTATCCGGTCTGGCAATTTCACGAAATTTCAGCGAGAGTTTACCGAGGGGTTGGACACTTATTCGCGGCAGAATGTTCGAGAGTTGGTGTGAAATTGGCCCACGGTAGTTCGCATTAACTAACAATGAACAACGAGGCCTGAGAGAATTATTAGATGATAATTGCACTTGCTATATTTCAAGGTGGTCTGGGCGCGCTGGGCGGCCTGCTGCCGATGCTTTTGATCATCGGCGTTTTTTATGTGTTGCTCATTCGGCCGCAACAGAAGCGACAGAAAGACCTGCAGCAAACAATCTCCCAGTTGAAGACCGGCGACCGAGTGGTTACCACCGGCGGAATCATCGGCACCATAACGACGGTACGCGACACCAGTTTTTTAATTAGAAGCGCCGACAAATCCATTCTCGAGATCGCCCGCTCGGCCGTCGCCGGTATCGACGAAGAAGAAAAGAAATCCTAGTTTCTCGTAAGACGCATTCGCAATGAAAAAGAAGAATCTGCTTCAGCGCACAATTATTATCGCAATTGTTACGCTGCTGGGTTTTTATGTTGTTATCGGCCCGCGACGCCGGCCCACCGTTCACGATTTTAGCTGGTCGGGAATCAAGGCCACTTTAGCGGAAAACATTCACCTCGGCCTTGACCTCAAAGGCGGCACGCATCTGGTGATGCGCGTGAAGACCGATGAAGTGCTGAAGAATCTAACTCTGGCCGACGCCGCGACCATCAACAAGGCGGTCAAAGATGCCGGCCTGCCTGCCAAGGAAGCGACGTCGGAGTTTGGCAGCAATAACTATCGAATCGTTCTGGAAGTCACTGACGCCGCGAGGCTGGCGCAGATTGAGGAAGCCGCTAAGAAAAGTTTAGGTAGTGATCAGTCCTTTTGGACGTCATCGGCTAGCGGCAACTCTGTCGTCTTCACGTTGCCGCCCGCGGCCCAATCGACACTGGCCGAACAGGCAACTGACCAGGCCCAGCGAATCATTGAAAGTCGTCTGGATGCAGTTGGTGTGGCAGAACCGTTGGTCCAACGACATGGCTCGCAGGCGTCTCATCAGATATTGGTGCAGATGCCGGGTATCCACGACCCTGAACGGGTGAAGCAACTACTAAAGGCCGAATCAAAGCTCGAGCTCGTGCACGTCGTTAGCCCTCCCAGCCCTCAGTCCACGCAACTGTACAACACCGAAGAAGAGGCGAAGGCATCGCTGGGTGGAACGGTACCGACGAATCGCAGAGTCCTTCCGTATGCTGAGCGAAATGAACCTACCGCAGCAGGACAGGCGCCAACTGTTGACGCGCAGAAACAAAAGAAGTGGGTTGTCGTTGAATCGCCTGCAGTAGTTGACGGCAACGAACTTCGCAGTGCCTCCGCCGTCCAGGCGCAGGGTGGCGGTGATGCGTACCAAATCGCTTTTGCCTTAAAGCCGACCGGCGCGCAAAAATTCGGAAGCTGGACCGGCGCTAACATCAACGAATATATGGGCGTCGTCTTGAACGACGAAGTTAAGTCGATTGCCTTTATTAAGTCGCAGATCAACGACCAGGGCGAAATCTCCGGGCGCTTCACCAAGCAATCGGCTGACGACCTGGCGCTGACTTTGCGGTCAGGTGCTTTACCGGCGCCGATTGAATATCAGGAAGAACGCACGGTGGGACCAAGTCTCGGCGCGGATTCGATTCGATCCGGCGTTCGTGCATCGTTGTTTGGACTTATCTTCGTGGTGGTGTTTATGCTCTTTTATTATCGCGGCGCGGGCATAAATGCAGTCGTCGCTTTACTGCTAAACATGATTCTAATGTTGGCGGGGCTGATCATTTTCCAGGCTACGCTGACGTTGCCCGGTATCGCCGGCATCATCCTGACAATCGGTATGGCGGTGGACTCGAACGTGCTGATCTTTGAGCGCATTCGTGAAGAATTGCGTACCGGGAAGACGATTCCTTCGGCCGTTGAGCAGGGATTCGCGCGCGCCTTCGTAACGATTATCGACACGCACGTGACGACAATTATCTCGTCAATGTTCCTCTTCGTTTTTGGTACCGGTCCGTTGCGAGGTTTCGCTGTCACCCTGGTGCTGGGTCTTTTGATAAACCTGTTCTCGGCTGTTTATGTTTCGCGCACTATCTTCATGTGGGAGTTGAGTCGCAAGCGCAAACTGGAATCTTTGAGTATCTAATGGCAGAAAGTTCGCCGCGAGCGGGTGCGCTGACTAATTAATATGATTCAAGTTTTTAAAGACGTTAAGATTGATTGGCTGGCCAACCGCCGGATCTTTATCGCGATTTCTGTTCTGTTGATGTTGGCTGGACTGGGTTCCGCAGTTTTCCGTCAGGTGAAACATCCGAACGGGAGCGAGGCATTCAACATGGGCGTCGACTTTAAAGGCGGCACCGTGGTCACGGTCCGCTTCAAGCAGCGACCGTCCGCCGAAGTTATCCGCGACGCGTTAGTAAAGGCCGGTTTAAAGGACGCGATCATCCAGCCGGTAACGGACAAGCCCGACATTGTGCTGATCAAAATTCCGCTTCAGGGTTCGGCCGGAGAATCGCAGGCCCAGGTCGAAGCCGGGCGGGCTAAGGTACGACAGTCCTTGAGCAACTTTGGTTCAGAGACGGGTATCGATAAAGACCTCAACTCCGATCCTAATGCTGCTTTTAAGATTGAAGGTACAGACGCGGTCGGTGCCGTCGCCGGGGCGCAACTTCGCAACAAAGCCATAGCTACAACCTTAGCAGCGCTGGTCGGCATTCTCATGTACATCGCCTTCCGCTTCGAATGGACCTATGGAGCGGCGGCTGTGATCGCGGTGTTTCACGATGTGCTGGTCACGCTCGGGTTCTTTTCCATTTTTCAGTGGGAAGTCAGTCTGACAGTTATCGCCGCGCTGCTGACGTTGGTGGGATTTTCCGTCAACGATACCATCGTTGTATTCGATCGTATTCGTGAGAACCGCCGGCTGCATCGGCGCGAGTCGCTGTACAAAATCACCAACGATTCAATTAACCAGACACTTTCGCGAACCATCATCACCTCGGGATTGGTTTTCCTTTCAGTCCTGTCGATGGTGCTTTTTGGCGGCGAAGTATTACACGGCTTCTCGATGGCCCTCTTGATCGGCGTTACGTTCGGGACCTATTCGTCGATAGCAATCGCCAGCCCTATCATGGTGTGGTGGGAGCAGAGGCTTGAATCAGCTAACAGAAGTTCAGCCGTTACTGCTAATCGCGATCAATTGCGTCCGATCGGCGCCGCAAAACGTGCCGCCGCAGCCGCAGAAGCCCTTAAGCAATCTCGTGGTGCCGGCCGCGCCTAGATGCAGGGTCAAACAGCCACGAATACAGTGTTTGTCGCGATAATATCTTTAAATTGCGCTTGACTTTGTTGCGGGAAGCGGCATAGACTGCTGCCGTTGCTGGCC
>JBDTTW010000026.1:0-14748 GCA_039930405.1 bacterium | reverse complement strand
GCGGCGGGGTCACTTTCAACCTTTACATTGGGTCTTCCGTGCTTGCCGATGATCTCTAGAGCAGCTTGCGTGCCACGTAAGAGATTTTTCTGGAA
The DNA here is from genome assembly GCA_039930405.1 of bacterium. Lineage (GTDB taxonomy): Bacteria > Acidobacteriota > Blastocatellia > Pyrinomonadales > Pyrinomonadaceae > PSRF01. The sequence goes on along the minus strand of JBDTTW010000026.1, from coordinate 14,653 downwards.
AGTGCGAGCGATTGGGTCTAGGGAAAGAGTTTGCAAGCGCGCTGAGGAGAAACGCCGGCGACAACTATCAAGGGCAAGCTTCGACCAACAGAGATAGATCCTGGACGTCTACAATTTTCACGATGCATTGCGCGGGTATGACTTCGCCCTTCCTTGATAGCGCCGGCCAAAGTTCGCCGCCAACGATCACGGTGCCATCAGGCGTGAGTGACGTCTCGACGCGAGCTAATTCGCCAATCAGTTGCAGGTTGCGATTCGCGAATCGCTTACGAAGCGACAGGACGAGGACCAACGCGCCGAGCAGCAGACCGATTCCTAAGGTTACGGCGATGAGAATCCTTACGATCATTCTGGTTGCAGGAACTACACGATTCTCTATAAAACAAACAAGGGAATCATCGTTAGACAATTGCCTGATCTGGACGTTAAGTCGACCTTAGGCGGTGAATGAAAAAAGGAGACTAGTTCTTGCCCATCGTCACCTGACGTTGCAGCGCGATTGCTTCCTGGTTATTGCCATCGATGGTGATAGCGCTAGTCGCATACTTTGTCGCTTCGCCGCGGTCGCCACGCTCGAGGAAAATCCTACCGAGCAAAATGTGCGCGTCGATCAGTTTCGGATCCCAAAAGATCGCAGTCTTGAGTGCAGCAATGGCCGCTTCCTGATCGCCGCGTCGTTGATTGATGCGGCCGCTGAGCAAATATGCCTCGGCGTTGGTCGGCTCGAGCATCACCACGCGATGCAACTCTGGCAGCGCTTCATCGTCGCGGCCGGCTTGATACAGTTCGCGAGCTTTTGCCAACAGATCCTCAGTTCCACTATTCGGGTTGGTGTTGGACGCCATCTCGATCTTTCGATTCAGATCCGAAATATCATCGCGATTCAGGACCTCGCGCATGCGTAGTGAAACGCCATTGACCGATTGGGACTTTTGCCACTCGGTCTGCCACTTCGCGTAACTCGGCAAATTCCGGCGCGCTTGATCGTCAGCCGCAGTCGCTATTTCCGTCTTGCCGATCTTCTCCAGCGACTTTGCATAGAGAAAGAAAGCCTGCCCATCTTGCGGATCTGCGATGATGACTGGCTTCAACTGCTCCGTCGCTTCCGCATATTTTCCCGAAAGAAACAAAGCCAAGGCATAGTTAAAATGAACGAACGGGTCGTCCGGCGATGATTCGGCCGCCCGTGCGAGAAAGGTAGCGCCCTGCGCCAACAGCCGCGCTCGCTCGTCATCCTTCTTTTCGTCACGCGATGCCTGTACCGCAACGGCACCGGCGTTATTGTAGATACCAATCAGCGGGACATCGGAAGCTAGAGGAACCAGCGCAGCCAGAGCTCTGCCCAAATCTCCCATCTTTGCGTAGCCAAGGCCGGCGTAAAACGCTGCTTCGGCATAATGCGCATCTTTCTTCTGTAACTTCGTAAAGTATTCCGTCGCGTCTTTCCATTTACCGTCAAGCATGTAATAACGGCCCAACTCGAACGCTGCTTGCGTGTAAATCGCGCCGCCGTTTGCATCGGCATAGAATCGCAGTGCATTCTTCAGATAGTTAACACGCTTTTCGTCGCGTTCGCTCAATTGCACGCCTTTGACATAGGCTTCAAAAGCTCGCTGTGGAACTTTTGTCGCCTCCTGGACTAACTGATTCTGCGAAAAGGGAAGCGCCTTGTCGCGTTGGTAAAGAATCTGGTAGGCGAGCCGGCCTTGAATATTCTGCAGCGTCGTCAATGGACCACCAAAATCAAACTGCCGCGTGGCCCAATTCCCGTCAAACATCTCGCCGAGCGTGCGGCCCTCGTTGACCTTGATCACTCGCGCTGTCAATTGCACATAAGCTTCCGTTGCCACTTTGTCTTTTTCGGGTTTTGTTTCTCCGGGCGCCGCCGTGGTTTCTACCGGTGTGACTGAGTAAGTGCCGATTACGATCATCGATGCTTTGGCTTCACGCGCCAGCTTGATTGCGGTTGCGCGCGAAGGAATCACAGTCTCCGGAAGTCGCAGGCGTTGGTAGGCGAGTTCGCGTTCGTCACTGGAAACAACCAGCAGCCCTGGCTTGTTCAGCAATTCTGCGATCGAATCTGCAAAGCTTTCACCAACCCAGTTGTACTCAGGACGATTCGAGGTGTTTTCAAAAGGCAGCACCATCACCACATCACTGGCCGATTGAGCGCGAACGATGGCTCCGGGGAGCGCGAAAAGCAGCAGCGCAAACGCCACAATCACCAGGTGGCGAGCGGTAAGGTCAGAAAGCGAAATTCTTGGCATCAATCAATAATCCTTAATAAAGAGCAACAAAAATGCGAACAGGACGAAATATGATGCCATCAATATAACAGCGGTTGGTCGGAAGATGCAGCACGGCGAGGAAGCTGAGTTCGAAAGGGCTTCCTGGCCGTTGGTTTGTCGGTCTTGATTGCAGAACCGAAAGCAATTGGCAGTAACGAACTTTAGTGCATGCTGGCAGTGTTGTCGCCGCTGGCCGAATCCGACAACATAATGCCGTCGGAAAGCATGATGCCATCGCTTAACATGATTCCATCTGACACCATGATACCGTCGCTGAGCATTATTCCGTCGCTCAACATGATCCCCATCACTAAGCATGATTCCATCCGAAAGCATAATGCCGTTGGCGCAAAAAATTCCGCCGCCACCGAGCGCCGTGCCATCGCTCTTCAGCAAATAGTTTCCCAGCGACAACGTGCCTTTCCACATGTTTGTGTTCAGACTTTGCGTAGTCGAACCTTCGATCACCCCGTCGCTGAGCAGATAACCTTTGGCGTAACTCTGCTGATACTTGTTGAGCAAGTCCTTGCCGGTTATGGTCGCATGGTTCAGAACCAGGCCCTGGGCCCAGGGGAAAGCATAAGAAGAGATGGTGGTTTGCGCACTCGGGGCGGTTTCGGTCAAGAGAGACGAGCCGGGCGCTGGTGGCAATAAGCCGAGTAGGTCGGTGCGCACAATTTTTGCGACCGTTCTTGCTACGACATCTTGATAATTCCTTAACGGCGTCCTTGCATCCCAACTGACGGTTTTCACATCCAAGGAGCCTAACGTACCGGCGTTTTAGCTGTTAATTCTTGGAAAAGCGGAGTCTCCAGATGAAATTGCAGATAGCACGGATGAGCGCGGTGATTTTCCTTGCAAGTTGCCTGTTAAGTTTTCCTATAGCCACACTTCAGGCGCAAGCTCCGAAGCCGCAGTCTCCGGCTGCCAACACGCCCGTTAATGTTGACGAAATCATTAGGTCATTTACTGCTAAAGAAACAGAATTTCGCCAGGCTTTGTCGGATTATGCCTTCACCCGAGATGCAACCGTTCAGACAATTGGAATGGGTGGACAGATTACTGGCGAGTATCACCGAACCTCGCAGTTTGTTTTCAACGGCAACGATGAACGGTTCGAGAAGATCACATTTTTCCCGCAGCCCACGCTCACCGAAGTCGCGATCACACAAGAAGACCTCGAGGATCTTGGCGGCGTGCAACCGTTCGCGCTCGAAGCCTCGAAAATTGGCCAGTACAACTTCACATATGTTGGTAAAGAACGGTTGGATGAAATAGACACCTATGTTTTTGATGTCGGGCCCAAAGTGATTCCCAAAAAAGTAAGCGAGCGTTTCTTTCAGGGACGAATCTGGGTGGACCAGCAGGATGTGCAAATCGTTAAGGTGAAAGGGAAGGGCGTGCCTGAGGGCGATCAACGATTTCCCGTTTTTGAAACGTACCGCCAACAGATTGACGGGCATTATTGGTTTCCCGTCTACACCTACGCCGACGATCAGTTAGATTTTCCGAAAGGGAACTCGGTGCATCTGCGAATGCTGGTGCGTTATACCGACTACAAGCGGTTCCGAAGTAAAGTGCGGATTACTGATGTCGAGAATCAGGAAGAAATCCAGTCGCAGCCGACGCCCACGCCGACGCCAAAGAAGCCATAAGTAAAGAGGGGACAGCCGCGCTTAGTTATCGCCGGCCTCGGTGAAACCTGCGCGGCGCAGCCCGTCAATGATATAGGGGCAGTCGCGCATTAACCGCCAAAGAAATCCTGATTTGTAATTCTCGATCATTAGAACTATCGGACCCTGATCGAGACCGTAGTAGCCTTTCGAAATCCACCTCTCACCTGAAGCATCGGAAAATGTTGGATTAAAGCTGCACTTGAAACCGTATTTGCTGGTCATCTCGGGAAACGCCTCGTCGAAATACTTGAGCGATGGCAAGACAATCTCGGGTGCGAACGGCAGGGAAGCGACCACAGCCCACGGAGCCAGGGTGCCATCATCCGGCCCGTTGGGAACAGCGCGGCCTTTGTAATCGTAGAACCGGCGCAATTTGCCACCCACTTTTTTGTTTGCCGGCCCGGGCCCATCACTCGCAGTCAAGCCCCAAATATATTCGTCATAGCCTTTGAACTTTCGCGGGTTGCGAATCGCGTACTGCTGTTGAATATACGTAGCACGGCGGCTGTTCTCGAAATAATCGATTCCTCGCTTTCGCATGTACTCATCCTGAATGCCGCGAAAATCGATCCACATGTGCGACAGCTGATGGATGAAGAGCGGACCGGCGTAGAGAAATTCATAGCCATAAAGTTTCCTCCACTTGTATGTTTTGGTCCAGGCGCGGTAGCTCTTTTCTGCCAACGCGTGCGTCGGTGAGGCGAGCCCCAGAACATAAAGAAGGAGCGCTTCGTTATAGCCCGCCCAGCGATACTTGATGAAGCCGCTTTCCGGTCTCCATCCGTGCGTTACCGTGTCTTTCCCGTTTCGCGCCCATTGCCAATCGGCGCGAGCGTAAATCGCGTTTGCAAGTTTGCGGATTTCGCGCTCAGCTTCGTTGTCGCGATTGAAATACTCCGCGGCCGTCAGCGCTCCCGCGATCAGGAACGTCGAATCGATGGTTGAAAGTTCGGAATTCCAAGTTCGCCGACCAGTCTTCATGTCGAGGAAGTGATAATAGAAACCTTTATAGCCGGTGGCGTCTGGTTCCGGCCCGTGAGGACTGTTCCAAAAAAAGCGTAGTGTTGTAAGCGTTCGATTGACGGCCGCCTTGCGGGTGATGAATTTCCGTTCGACGCCAACTGGATATGCGGCGAGGGCAAACCCGGTGGGAGCGATGCTGCACGGCGATCCCTGACGAGTGCTGTCCGGCACCAAGCCATTCCGCGGGTTGGTCTCTTTCAGGAAATAATCAAAAGTAAGACGCTGAAGCGTCTCGAGTTGATCGTCAGAAAAGGAATGTTGTCTCAGTTTCACCGAAATGCTGCAAATCGGAGCCTGCATCAAAACCAATTGGATGGTAACGAATCAGCGAATCGGAGCGCAAAAGTTTTCCGGAAAGATCGCGGAGAGAGGCTCCTTTGCGGGCCTTAGCAGTCTAGGGTTGAGCGCACACTTAAGCTACGCCCGTATCATGGTCAGTAGCATCTTGAATTTGGTTGCCGCTTTCACTGCGTGGGGAATGTTTGCCGGAAGCGTGATCGTTTCGCCTTGTTTCACACTGTAGGCTTTGCCGGCAATCTCGACCTCAGCGTCGCCCTCCACTACCAGGACGAGCGCCTCAAAGGGGGCGGTGTGTTCGCTTAAGCCTTCACCCTGGTCAAAGGCGAACAGCGTGACAGTTCCGCCCTTATCCTTCAACAACACTCGGCTGACAATTGAGCTGTCCTGGTATTGCAGTAGCTCGAGGAGCGGTTTCGCCTCCGGGCTCGATGTCTGTTTTCGTTCTGGGTCACTCATAAATTAGGCAGCCTTGGTCAGCGTCGGGACGGCTGCTGCTTTTTTGCCAGGACGTTGCCACATCAAGTTGATTGCAAAATAGACGAAGGCGATTGCGCCGAGTGCGAAAATTGTGTCGCCTATCATTCGCAGCCAACGGAGAGTCTGCATCAGGTCTGTCTGCATGAATTCAGAACTGCGCGCCGACCAGTAGCCCACGGAAACCGATTGATAAGTTTGCATCAAACCAACCGGCAGCAGACTCAAAACTATTTCCAACATCAAACCGATATTGATGGCCCAGAAGGCAAACCAAACCGGTCGTTCCTTCCACTTGAGTTCCGGCTTCATCGCGCGCAGGCAAAACAACAACAGGCCTAGCCCAAGCGTGCCGTAGACTCCGTAAAGCGCGCCGTGTGCATGCACCGCCGTCGTGTTCAAGCCCTGCATGTAATAGAGCGCAATCGGCGGGTTGATCATGAATCCGAAAATTCCCGCGCCCACCAAATTCCAAAACGCGACGGCGACAAAGAAGTAAACGACCCATTTGTATTGAGCGAGCCACGGACGCGCTTTCGAGCGACGAATGTTGGCGACCGCTTCATGTCCCACCAACAGCAGTGGGACAATCTCGAGCGCACTAAAGGTTGAACCGAAAGCAATCGCCACGGTTGGCGTGCCGGCAAAATAAAGATGATGAAGCGTGCCGATAATTCCGCCGCTCAAATAGATGGCGCCGGAAAGCAACGCCGCCTGGGCCGCGCTTTCGGCGCGAATCACGCGCAGCTTGGCAAACAGGAAGGCGATGACAACCGTCGCAAAGACTTCAAAGTATCCTTCAACCCAAAGATGGACCACCCACCAGCGCCAATACTCGACCACGGACAAATGCGAACGCATGCCCCAAAAAAGTCCAGGGCTGTAGAACAACGCGATTCCTGTCGTCGATAAGAAATAGAGAGTGATCAGAGATTTCGAGTTTCCTTTTTGCTTGAGCGCGGGCAGAGCTGTGCGGGCTATCAGGAAGAGCCACAGCAGCAACCCAATAAAAAGCGCTGCTTGCCAAACGCGACCCAGGTCGACGTATTCATAGCCCTGATGTCCAAACCAAAACCATAAACTGCCCGGCAGTTTGTGCATGACCGACAACCATTGCCCGGTCATCGATCCCAAAACAACTACCAGCAAGGCCCCGAAAAGCACATCAACACCCAGCTTTTGATATTTAGGTTCGTAACCGCAGATGAATGGTGCGATGAAGAGTCCGGCAGCCAACCACGCTGTGGCGATCCAGAAAATCCCAAGCTGTGTGTGCCAGCTGCGCGTAACGACATATGGCAAATAGTCGGCCAGCGGAATCCCATAAAAGCCCTGGCCTTCCACGCCGTAGTGCGCCGTCAACATTCCCATGACGATTTGCAACAGAAACAACAGCGTGACTACGAGAAAGTATTTGACAGTCGCTTTCTGCGAAGGAGAAATTTGCGCGCCAATCAGCGGATCATGATCAGGTACTTCGTCGGACACTGCGTAGATGTCGCGCGATGCATAATACCAAACCATCCAACCGATTCCGGCGAGTAGCATGATCACGCTGACGCCGGTCCAGACGATCGCGCTGCTGGTCGGCACGTTCCCAACCAGCGGCTCAGAAGGAAAATTACTGGTATAGGAAATTGTATTGTTTGGACGATTCGTTGCCGAGGCCCACGAGGTCCAAAAGAAAAACGAATTCAACTGGCGCAGTTTCGCCGGGTCAGCTTGCGCGTTGCGCTGCACGGCGTAAACCGGTTTACCGTTCGCAAAAATGTCGGTGTAGTGTTTGAGGTTATCTTCAAAGGCGCGCGCGCGAACGGGTTCGATGGTCAACCGGCCGGTTGCTTCATCGTAGTTGTTTTTTCGCATCGTGTCCTGCAGGCGTTGCCGCAGGATTGCTTTTTGTTCGGAGGGGAGATTGTCATAGTCATTCGCAAAATCCTGATGCGACCATTCGTTTAGAATGAAGAGCGCTTCGCGATGCAAGTAATCCGCCGACCAGTCAGGCGCGACGTAAGAGCCATGCCCCCAAATCGATCCGCTCTCCATTCCGCCCATGGCCTGCCAGACATTTTGCCCGTTAGAGATCTCTTCCGCGGCAATTACAACCTGACCATCAGTTGTCACGACTTCGCGCGGAATCGGCGGAGCCTGGCGAAAAACCTCAGTGCCGACCCATCCCAGGACGGCAAACGAAAATACAAAGATTGCGATGAAAATCAACCAAAGCTTTTTCATGGAATCCTTTCCTTAGGTGGCAAAAAACCACCGAACAATTAAAAAGCCTTTATTTTCCGCTGCGTCAACTGTTGCGTCTGTGCGGTAACACACTGAACGAATAACTCGCTGTCGAAAAAGAAACAAGCAAACGGCGTGCGGAAGTTGTCCTTACCTCTGCTGCGATTAGTAGTTCAGTTTATATCCGCTTGTGGGGCTTTGACCACCTCTTACTATTGCCCATAACTAATCGACGACTGCGGAGTTTTTCGCGATGTGTGGGTTACCACTCAGACGGGTGCTGAACGAGCGTTGCTTAACGTTAGGCAAAACACAATCTTCCAACACTGGGAGATGAATCGCAGCTTAGTGCAGATGGAATACTTCGGTTACGTGAGAAGGAATTCGAACGATCCACCCGATGGAAACTTCGCCGGCTATGACTTTTGGGTGATCAGATTGAATGCTCCCGGCCGAAACTACATCACGTCCGACAGGGTCAAGGCGTTTATTACCTCGAGCGAATGCCGCGGGTGCATTGGGGCCTGAGCAGAAATGATTGCAAGACAGCCGGAAGGAACTACTCCTTCCGGCCGGTTGCACTTGCGGAAAAGTTTTCTAGTGAATTTTCAGCTGTTAAAAGCGCGCGCGATATTCGCCCGATACAATGAACGCCTTTACCATCTCAGCAGCGATGTAGTCGCCGTTGGCCTGATTTAGTTTGTTCAGCCAGAAGTTGAATCCGGTGAAATCAGCGTCCGGGGCGTCATTTGCATTGCGACGCAGGTAACCAAAGTACTGCATCAAGACAAACGCGCGGTTGAATTCCTGCTGTGTCAGGGTTGAGTTCTGGGCCACTCGTCGCAAAACGCGCGCGCGCGCCACCACGTCACCACTGCTCGAAAAGCCACCAAACTCACTGATTGCTGCGGCGCGGTCCGTCGACGAGGGCGTCACACCTGCATTCAAGAAGAGCTGGTCGACAAATTGATCTGCCGTCAACGACGTGGGATAGGTGGAAGTAAACCGCGCCCGCTGCACGAACCCCAGGAAGAAGTTTTGCTTGTTGGTCTCGAGCAACTGCTCCCAGCCCGACTGGTTTACGATCACGCCCGAACCAATTTGTTGGGTGTCAGGAAGAAACTCATTGAGCTTGAGCGGCGCGGGCAAGACCACGACTGCCAACATTCTGACGGTGAAACTTCTGGAGTACGGCAGTCAGGTTACGCTACTTGACGGCGATGTTGTGCGCACGCGCATTCCACCTGGGCTTGGCTTTAGCAAAGAAGACAGAGATGCAAACATTCGTCGCCTCGGTTTTCTGGCGGCGGAGGTTGTGCGTCACCGCGGCGCCATTATCTGCGCCGCCGTCAGCCCTTACCGGGCCACGCGCAATGAATGCCGCGCGCTGGTCGGCGAGAATCGTTTCCTGGAAGTCTTCGTCGATACGCCGCTGGCGGTTTGCGAAGCGCGCGACACAAAGGGCATGTACCGCCTGGCCCGTGCCGGTAAGATCAAAAACTTTACCGGCATTGACGATCCCTATGAGCCCCCGCTAGGTTCCGAGATCGTTATTGATGGTGGGCCTTCGCGCTCAGCGGAAGAAAACGCCGACCGCGTAATCGCCTATCTCCTGGAGCACAGATTTATTCTTCCTGCTTTCAACCTCATGGATGAAGCCACAACCGATCCCAGGCGTGACGACCTGGCCCATTAATTCGAACGGCTGGCGTTAACGGTATTGGTACCGGAGTGCAAAGTAAACCCCGTGACCCTGCCATCTCTGGAATTGAAGGTCGCTCGGAGCAGTGTCCCGGTCGCCAGGTTGTAAGAAACAAACTCGGTTGCCGATGACGGCTTAAAGACTAATCCCGGTGCACTGTCTAAAATGCGCACCCCATCGAGGCCACGCGGGAACCAAACAAACTGATTGATAACCGACCCACGGTCAAACTCCAATCGCACATTGACCGCAGCGTCATCCATCGGCTCGGGCGTAGTGCCGATTATGCTGAAGCCTTTGAAGCCGCCATATTTTGCTTCCCAGTTTTTCCACTGCTGCTGCTGACGCGCGGAGAAGCGTTGCGAGTCTGGGCGGGTGATCATCGCCTCAATCAAGGACTCATAATTTCCCTTAACATAACCGTTGACTAGAGCCGAGGTGCGTGCTTCGAGTTTTTGGCTGCGTTCGGTTGTCGGACTATTGAACAAGGCCTCAAGCCCCTTCGCGTCGGCAGCCGCCAGCCGCAGTTGCCCATCCGCGACGCTCGCCGTCAGCTTGCCGCCGGATGGCAAAAGGTAAGTTCCGCCGAACTTTGCCAGCGCGTCCTCGTTGAGCGAGATCACGGCCGGCGGCATTTGCACCTCGCCATCGAAGATCAAGCCGGCGATCGCGCGGGTAATAATTCCGTTGAACTCTTCGCCGGAGTTATTAATGCAGACGCCGATCATTACGCCTGCATCGAGATAGCGTATGAGACTCGCACCGGTGCCCATCGTGGTGCCACCGCCATGAGAAATCACTTTGCCGCGCGGAGAATTTCGCATAGTGCCTTCCACTTCGGCTAGTTCGTAATATTTCTTTTTGGCTGCGGCGGGCAGCACCTGATCGCCAAGCAGCGCCTGGTGCCACTTGAAAAAATCACCCGGCGTTGTCAGGATGCCGCCCGGGCCGGTCCAGAACCACGCGAACCGATCGCGTCCCAGCGGTGAGCCGTTGTCTTCCTGACCAGAGTACAGCTTAGCCACGGTCTTCTGTTTTGCACCCGGCACCGCAAAGGCGCCACTTTGAAACATCGTCGCCGTCATGCCGGCAGGCTTGAAGAGTTCTTCATAGAGGAATTGCTGGTAGGATTGTCCTGAGACTTTTTCGATGATGGCCGCCAGCAGATTGTAGGCTGCGTTGTTGTACTGGTAGCGCTCGCCCGGTTGAAAATTTAGTGGCGCCTCGAGGATCTGCCTGACTCGCTTGTCGCGGTCCGAAAAATCATCTCCCGGACTCATTGTCTGCGAAGGCGTCAGTCCCGACCGGTGCCAGAGCAGATGGTCCAATGTTATGGCTTGTTTGTCCGCCGGCACGTTTTCAAGGTACCTTCCGATTACGTCTGCGGTTTTGAGTTTGCCCATCGCCTCGAGTTTGAAGATAGCCGCGCTGGTAAATTGTTTGCCAATGGATCCGGTATCAAACAGCGTCTCCGTAGTGTTAGGGATTTTGTTCGTGCGGTCGGCCATGCCGTACGCTTTGTAACTTAGGATCCGATCGTCCTTAGCGACCAATACCGAGCCGGAAAAACCAAACGCCGTCATGCGCGTCAGGTAGTCGTCCAGCTGCAACGCCAGGTCATCTCTGAGGACGACGCGGACCGGGGAAGAATTTACTGCGTTCGCTTGTTTGATTGGGGCTTGGGCAGTGCCCGCGCCCTCGCGGCGCCCCGAGGCATTGGCGTTCGCGCCACCTGCTTCGCCTGGCCCTTCATTACGTTCAACTCGCACACCCAGCAGGCCATACGGCGGTTGCGGTTCTAACTCGAAGGAGATCGTTACCTCGTGCCCTGATTTAGTAAGTGCGAGGATCTGCGCGCTCGTTTGGCCGCCCTCAATGAGGCGACGAAGTTCAAAGCTGCCGACGTCGCTTTGGATATCCCGATATCTCTTCATGCGTTCTTCAATCGAAGCATTTTGCTGGGCTGATTTGGCGATGTGCGTGGTGATGAACTCGCGCCAGATGCGTTCATCGCCCGAATTGAAGGCTTGCAAATATTCAGCGATAAGCTTGCCCGCCGGGGTATCGGGCAAGGACGGTGACTGGGCCGAGATAAAAACTGCACTAAGAAGGTAGAGAATGATAAAGACAATTGTTTTTGGTCGCATGATCTGATCTCCTGCTTTACTGAAAGATCTCCGGCTAAGTAGCGGTGACAATAGCAGTGACCTGTGAATATCTAATGAAGATACTGGCAACAGAGACTTGGTTGTGCGATAAGCAGGAGTGCTAGCGGATCGCTTCGAGACCCGAGAACAAGCGTTCTTAAAATCAGGCGGAAACGGAATCAGAAAGGCAAAGTGCTGGATGAACCTGAAAGTACTGGTGGTTGAGGATGACCGAAAAATCGCCTCGATCACCAAGATGTATTTAGAGCGCGACGGCTATGAAGTTTATTTAGCCGAGACTGGCACACAAGGCTTACGTCTGGCTCGGGCGCATCGTCCGTACCTGATTATCCTTGACCTGATGCTTCCACAGTTGAGCGGCCTCGAGGTTTGCAAAACTTTGCGGGCAGAATCTGATGTTCACATCATCATGCTAACGGCCCGGTCGACCGAAACGGACAAACTAAAAGGCCTGGATGTTGGGGCGGACGATTACGTCACCAAGCCCTTCAGTCCGAGAGAACTCGCTGCACGGGTGCGGGCCGCGATGCGACGACAGGAAAGAGGAATAGAAAGAGAGCCCCCGATTCTGACTGCTCGCGAACTCATGCTCGACCTCAAAGCGCACGCGGCCTTTGTCAGCGGTCGACCGCTGGCGCTGACCCCGCGCGAGTTCCGCCTACTTGAGACGTTCATGAAATATCCTGATCGCACGTTCACTCGAGAGGAACTGGTCGAGCGCGTCTTCGATCATTCCTACGACGGCTTTGACCGCACCGTGGACGTGCATATCAAAAATCTCCGGCGCAAGATCGAGCCTGACCGGTTGCGGCCAACGTACGTCGTTACCGTGTATGGAGTTGGATACAAACTTCCCTTAAAAGATGAGTAGCCTGTACTTTCGTTTGCTGGTCGTAATCGTCGGCGTGTCGCTGCTGGCGGTGATCATGGTCGCGCTTATCTCCAGCCGCACCACTACCACTGAGTTCCAGCGCTTCGTGAAGAGCGATGACGGTACGGACGTTGGCCGTTTCGCGGGAGAGCTCCAATCGTATTACCAGCAATCCGGAAACTGGGACGGGGTCGCTCCGGTGCTTGATCGCATCAGCCAGCTCTCGGGTAAGCAGTTGGTTTTGACTGGAGCCAGCCAGGGTGTTGTGGCAGTCGCTCCGGCCTCATTACGAGATTTGCACATTCGCTTCATGCCTGACGGCAATCTCGAGTTGGAACGGCGTCGAGAGTCAGGTGGCAAGTTGCGAGTCGAGCAATTTGTGCTGGCGAATCCCACTCACTCCGAATTGCACAATTCGGCGGGCGAGATCGTTGGCGAGTTGTATCTAGTGCCGGTCACGAACGACGAGCTGACGCAGAACGAAAAACGGTTTCTCGGTACGGTTAACAAGTCGCTCTTATTAGCTGGGGCGGCGTCGGCTGCACTCGCGTTGCTCGCTGCCTTTTTTCTGGCCCGGCGTATTCTGCGGCCGGTCAACGCGTTGACCTCAGCCGCGCTGCGCATGAGGAGCGGGGACCTTACCGTCAGAGTACCGGCTCGCGGCAGCGATGAGTTGGCAGACCTGGCGCGCTCGTTCAACTCGATGGCAGATGCGTTGGTGCATACCGAGGAGTTAAGGCGCAACCTTGTCAGTGACGTCGCGCATGAACTACGTACTCCGCTTTCCCGTATTAGGTGTCAACTCGAAGCCATGCAGGACGGTTTAGTTGCACCGAATCACGAGACGATCAGTGCCATTCACGATGAAGCGATGCAGCTCAACAGGCTGGTTGAAGATCTGCAGGAGTTGGCGCTCGCTGATACCGCTCAGTTTAGTCTTAACCTTCAAGCCGTGTCAGTGAAGGACCAGGCTGAACAAGTTGCACGTTCCCTGACATCGCTCGCCAACGAGCGTGCTGTCGCGATCGACGTCTGTATCTCTGACGATCTGCCGCTCGTCATGGCTGATCGCGGCCGGCTGAGACAGATTCTTGCGAACTTGCTCCAGAATGCCATCACGCACACAGCCGCCGGCGGGAAGGCCACGTTGTCAGCGCAACTTGATAACAAAAATGAGAATGGAACCAACGTTGTGGGGCGAACATCTCAGGGTGACACCAACTGTTCGTGGCTAGAGGTGCGAGTCGAGGATACCGGGGATGGAATCGCACCTGAACATTTGCCACACATCTTCGATCGTTTTTTCCGGACGGACGAATCTCGTAGCCGCGCGACGGGCGGCTCGGGCCTGGGACTGGCGATCGTCAAGCAACTGGTCGAACTGCACGGCGGCAGGGTCTGGGCAGAAAGCCAACCGGGCCAGGGAACAATAATCCGCTTTACGCTGCCGGTTGCGACATCATGACATTTCAGCGCGAACGTCAGGATTAGTTGTGTGAACGCCGGATCAAGAAACTTCTGGTCAACTTCAGCAAACGCGTGCTGCACTTTCAGTTGCATGAGTAAGTCGAGTGCGCGCTGGAGTTCCGGGCGGCCGCGTGCCTGTGCTCCCGACTCTCTTGACCGCCGGAGGCTCCGGCAAGCGCATCTTGAAACCATAACCGGCGTTACAAAACCTGACAGGCGGCCTCAACGCAATGGTGCATTGCGGCCGCCCCATTTTTTGATCGAACCGAATCCTTCGCTAAAAAATCAAGATCGCTACTAACTCTTTTTTGAAGGTGAAAAAAGGGCGGGCACTTGAAAGTGTCCGCCCTTTTCGCGAACCCCAATGGACTGGGGACCGCTTTGAGTGATGGTTTAGTTCAGACCAAAGCGACGGCGATACTCCGCGGCCAGGAGGAATGACTTGACCA
>JBDTTW010000025.1:0-4736 GCA_039930405.1 bacterium | reverse complement strand
TGCCGCGCTTTATTGAACTCGAGCGCAAACACCGCAGCCTCATTCGCGCTTTGCGTAAAGAAACCGGCGCGAGCGAAGTTCAAGCACAGACACACGGCGCTCGTTACAGTTTGTTCGCTTCATTTGATCGCGGCATGCAAGTGCTGGTCGCTGGGCTGGCGTGGAAACTTGCGACCACTGGCATCGCGCTGCGCACGCGAGTCACTTCGATTGCTTTGGATCGAACGTCAATGCAATGGCAGGTGCGCGCTGAGCAGGGACCCGCGATTACCGTCGACGCAGTTTGTCTCGCAGTTCCGGCATACGCTGCCGCGTCGTTGCTGGTCGAAACTGATGTGCTCCTCGCTGCCGGCCTCCAGCAGATACCCTATGAATCAACCGCAACTGTGAACCTTGCCTTTCGCCGCGCCGACATTCCGCATCCGCTGAACGGATTTGGTTTCGTGGTTCCCTTTATTGAAAAGCGATCGTTGCTGGCCTGCACCTTTAGCAGCGTAAAGTTTGCCGGCCGCGCACCGCAGGATTCAGTCCTGCTGCGCGCGTTTGTTGGCGGCGCGTTGCAACCAGCCCTGGTGGAACTTGAGGAAGCGGAAATGCTCGCCCGAGTACGCTGTGATCTCAAGGACCTACTTGGCATTGCGAGTGTGCCCTTATTCAGCGCGGTCTCGCGCTGGCCGCAATCCATGCCGCAATATGAAATCGGACATCTTGCCCGCGTTAGCAAAATCGCTGAACGTCTGGCCGCGTTGCCAGGGCTGGCACTTGCGGGCAACGCTTATTCCGGAGTCGGCATTCCCGATTGCATTCGCAGTGGCGAGACAGCGGCCGATGCACTCTTAGCTGTGCTGCACAAAACCCAAGTTAAGAGTTGACTGGTCATTCATTCTGGCGTAGAAGCATCTCAGCAAAACTGGAATCCGACGCCGCTACCTAAGCAGAATCAATTAGGAGTTCTCCCGTGTCAGACGAATCGTCCCGTCGCTCTAAAATCGAGACCGAACAGTTGTTGCGTCAGCTGACTGACGAATGGGCCAAGGCGCTGGTGCGTGGCGATGGTGACGGGCTCGGCCAGATCATGGCCGACGATTTTTATTTTGCTTATCCGTTTGAGGGAGACGGCAAAGAGCAATTCATTGACGATGTCACCTCGAAAGAAATCAAGGTCGAACATCTGCTGCGGGAAAATGTTGGCGTGCGCATCTGGGGTCACACAGCGATTGCGACCTGCAAAGATTCAACCCGCTGGTTTTACCAGGGTCACGATTACAGCGGCCACTTCAAGGTCATGCACGTCTATTCGCTGCGGAACGATTCCTGGCAACTGGTTTCGGTCCAGGCCTGCCCAATCCCTTAAGATCGCGTCGAGCGCTGAGTGGCATAGACGTTAGTCTGTGCCTGCGTCGGCAACCACCGACTAAAGTCCGCTCCCCTCTCAAATATGTATGACAAATGAAGCGCGCCAGATTTGGGCGGGAATTGAACCAGGCGCCGCAGCCGTCAGAATAATTGCGTAGTCTTCGTTAAGGACATTCTGTCGCTGGTCCACGTCGCTAACTGAGCTCAACAACTCAACCGCGCCGGTCTCGCGTTTCGCTTTCACAACTGCAAGTCTCCGCAGACATGCGTAAAGATGGTTGACGCCCGTGCCGTAAGGCCCGAGATCAGCACCCAACATCAATCTCACTTCCGCGCGTTCGTCAATAAAATGCTTGAGCAATGAAGCAGCCTGAACTACTCCACGCTCGAACCTGATATTGAATTCTTCAGCGTCCGCGCCCGCCGGCTCGGTGGTGTCGAGGATGATGGTGGTGCGTCGCTCGTCCTCTGCCGTGAATTCACGCACGGTAAGTTGTCGCGAACGCGCGGTTGCCTTCCAATCAATGTGGCGCAAATCATCCTGCGGCTGATAGTCGCGCAGCGAAAACAGATCCTGGCCGATGCCGCGGCGGGATGAAACCATGCGGCCGGCGAAGGTCGGCAGAAGATGAAGTTGATCGCCAATCGGTTCCGGTTTGGGATACACGACGATGTCAACGTCACGCGCCCGCAGGCGGCGACGAAAACGAAAGAAACCAAACGGAAAAAGCGTTGCTAGTTCAAATCCGTTGATGAGCACATGACCGCGTTGCGGAAAAACCTGCTCGACTCGTTGCTCGGCGGCGGCGTGGTGCGGCACGTAAGTGAAATACGCCAGCGGCCGTTTGGAAAAACGCGGCGAACGCCGCTTGCGCTTTTGCTGAGCAAACTCAGCTGGACCACGAGCAGCGACCATGATCGAAAAAGATGGCAACAGCCGCTTGGCGTTTCTTAGCGTAACGATCACCGGCGCCGGATCGTTCGCAAAAATGTGATCCGGGAAACGCGCCGACACGATTAGGTCGCGTAACGAACCCCGGGCCGCCGCGCCGCCCACAAAGAGAGTAGATACGAGCAACGAGAAAACCAGGAACAGCAGATTGTTTCCGGTATTCCAGGCCGCAAAGCCCACCACGCCGAGAATCAAAAGGAAAATTGCACCCCCACTTGTAAATTCGAGCGGCAGATCCAGCCGCATAACCTCGAGCCGCGCCGACTTTGCCAGCCGCGGCACGACGAAAACCAACATCAGCAGCGCAATGATTAGGGACAAGATCGCTGCTGCGCCGGCCAGCGTGTAGTTTTCAGTTTGGCGAGCGAGGATAGTAACAAGTGCGGTGGCCAGTCCGGCGATGACCAGCAACGTGCCGAGAATTGCATTACGCCACTTTGATAAGGATGAAGGAGGACCGCTACTGTTCATAGCATTTTCATCCTTCATCCTTCCGCCTTCAGCCTTCAGAGCGGCACGCTGACTGTCTTCATTATCTCGCGCAAGACCGCTTCCGCCTCTTCGCTGCGACGCAACGATGAAGAGAAACGCGTGCTGACGAGTATGCGGTGAGCGAAGGTGGGGATCACCAGTCGTTTAATGTCATCGGGAATGCAGTAAGAACGCTCTTCGGAAAGAGCCAGTGCCTGCGCCGCACGAAACAGCGCCAGCGTAGCGCGCGGGCTGACGCCGAGGTCGAGCATTTCTGATTCGCGCGTCGCCGCAACAATCCGCATCAGGTATTCAACCAATGCGTCGTCAACCGCGACTTCGGTCACACTGCGTTGCAACTCAACGATCTCGGCGGCGGTCATTACCGGCTGTAACTCTTCCAGCGGATCGCGGTATTCGCGATCGCGCAGAATCTGTTTTTCATCTTGAGTCGACGGATAGCCAATGCGCAGACGCAGCATAAAACGATCGAGTTGGGATTCCGGCAGCGGATAAGTGCCGTGGTGTTCGATCGGATTTTGCGTGGCTAAAACAATAAACGGCGCGGGCAACGGGTGTGTTACGCCTTCGGCAGTCACATGGCGTTCCGCCATGGCTTCGAGCAGTGCGGACTGTGTTTTTGGCGTAGTGCGATTGATTTCATCCGCCAGCACGACGTTGGCGAAGATTGGCCCAGGCTTCCATTCAAAGACTGACGTGTGCTGATTGAAAACTGAAAGCCCAATAACATCCGAAGGCAACAGGTCAGAAGTAAACTGAATTCGCTGAAAGTTGCAGCGCAGAGCGCGCGCCATGGCATGGGCCAGTGTAGTTTTTCCCACTCCGGGGACGTCTTCGATAAGCAGGTGTCCGCCGGCAATCAGGCCGACAATGCCGAGCCGCACCGCTTCGGACTTGCCCTTGATGACAGTCTCGATCGCCGCTTGCAGACGATTGATCTTTTCAACGGCTTCGAGGGTTGTCGCTGCTTCCTGGCCGCTTACTGGTTCGAGGCGTCTCATTATATCTCCACCAAAATGCCGTCATTCTACATGCTGGGCTCCGGCATCGCACCATGAAAAGTGGCATGGACTTTAAGTCTGTGCATCGGGGGGGAACAAACTTTAGTCTGTGATGGCCGCGCCACCATAGACTGAAGTCTATGCCACTCAAGCCCGGACTAAAGCCCACGCACTTACATGACGTTACCCGCCTCATGTAGTAAACTCGACCTAACTCGGCTGGAATCTGCTGCGTGGAATCCACTAATTTCAGGGAACTCAACCGTAGTTACGGCGTTAAATCGGCAAGGAGAATTTATGAAGCGCAATCATTATCATCGCAATAACCAAAGCGGCTTTTCGCTAATCGAACTAATGATCGTTATTGCCATCATCGGCATTCTAATTGCCGTCGGTGTAACCGGCTGGAAAGCGGCCGTCAGGTCGGCGAACGAGGCAGCGGCCATCAAGGAACTTAAAACTATTGCTGAACAGCAGATGCTCTATTACAACGCCCATCAACGGACGGCCTTTGGTACCTTTGATGAGATGTTGAAGGAAGGCTTGCTTGATTCGCGTTTTGCGGGAACGACGCCCGTCGTGGATGGTTACGTTTACGTCATGCGCGTCTCGCAAAAATCAACCACCACCCAACCCGGTTTTGCGATTAACGCCGATCCGCAAGTGACCGAAGGCGTCGGCGCCACTGGCAAGAACCACTTCTTCCTCGACTCAAACAGCAACACCATTCACGTGAATTCGACGCAACCGGCGGCGATAGCTGATCCACCCATCGGTGGCTAGACCACGCCAAGTGAGCAGGCGCGCACGTCTCACAGACTTTCTCAGTCTCGAACGGAATGTCTCGATTGCCTCGGCCGCAGTTTTTCTGCTCGGCCTGGGCGAAGAACTGTGGAAGAAATTCCTGCCGAAATATCTCGAGTCGCTTGGCGCGA
>JBDTTW010000024.1:0-5479 GCA_039930405.1 bacterium | reverse complement strand
AAAACAAGAGCCAGAGTGCTGTGCTGCCAGAAGACCGTGGCTGTATAATCCGAAACCATCCGAACCAAACAGAGACTACAATGAAGACATTCAGGCCCATCTTTCTCCAATTCCTTTTGATCATCTCGTCAGTTCTTGTTTTTGCGGCGGCGGGGGCTGCACAGCAAACAGCAGCACCGGCCGTCAACCGTTTTGATATTACGAACTATCGTGTTGAGGCCCAGCTGATTCCCGAGCAACACATGTTACGCGCGGGCGCCGACATCACGCTGATTCCGTTGGATGCGACGCGGTCTTTGGTATTCGAACTGAACGGTTCGCTAAAAGTGGAAAGCATCGATCGCAACGGACAAGGGCTAACTTACGTACAGGATTCAGTCGGCGTGGGTTCACTTGGACCAAGCGTGCGGGTCGATCTGGGGCAAGTGGTGCCGGCAAATCAGCCAGTGACGCTGCGCTTTCGCTGGAGCGGCGCGCTGGTGTCGCCAGAAGGTGGACCGCTGGCTACCAAGCGGCTGGCGTATGTCGGACCTGAAGGTTCTTATTTGCTATACGCGTCCCGTTGGTTCCCCTTCCACGACTACGCCGCAGACCGCGCAACTTCCGATATCACTTTGATCGTGCCCACTGGTTTACAGGTCGCCGGCACCAGCGACGATGCGGTGACGGCCCAGCCCTCGCCGAAAGAAGGCGCAACCCGGTATCGCTTTGTTCATCGCCAGCCGGTGCTGATTGGAAACTTCGCGGCCGGGCAGTACATCAATCGCAATCTTCGTTTCGGCAATTACGAAATTCAGTTCTATGCCAAGCCAGGCAGCGAAGGCCGCATTAATAGTTACGCCGAACTGATGGGCCAGGTGCTGGAGTTTTATGCGAAGCAGTACGGCGCGCCGCTTTTTGGCACTCGCCTGGTAGTCGCCCAGATTGACGACGACAGTCTGGACACTTACTCGGGACCGGGAATCATGTTTCTGGCTTCGAGATTATTCGACACGGCGCGCTCGTTGCCGGAAGAGAAGCTGCAACGCGAAGTTGCTTATCAGTGGTGGGGACAAACGGTCGGCTTAAAGTCATTTGATGACGCCTGGATTTCGCAAGGGCTGGCAGAGTGGAGTTCATTTGCGTTTCGTGAATCAACCTTGAGCGGCGGCGCACTCGAAGCGGCGCAACGCGAGCAACAGGAACGGGCGTTGACTTTTGAACAAACAGCATCGATCGCGCGCGCGCCGAGTGCTCTTGACGATCAATCCGCCGCCTACCAGTCGATCGTTTTTCATAAAGGCGCCATGGTTTTTCGCATGCTGCGCGAGGTGCTGGGCAAGGACAAATTTGATCTGCTATTGCACAACTTTCTCGAACAGTATCGCGGCAAGAATGCCTCCATCGACGACTTTGAACACTTAACCACGCAAACTGCCTCGCAAAACATGCGTTACTTCTTTGCTCAATGGGTCGAGGGCACGGGCGTTCCCGAATTCACTGTCGACTACCAAATCATTCGCACGCGCGCCGGCAAATTCCGCACGCGCGGCACCGTCAAACAAACGCTGGAAAGCCTGCGCATGCCAGTGCAGTTGATGCTGCGTTCAGAAGGCGACAGCCAAACTATTCTCACCACGATTGAAGGCCGCAGCGAGGATTTTGATTTCGAGTCGAACGGCCAGCCGATCGAAGTAGTCGTCGATCCGAACTACAAAATTCTGCGCCTGTCCGATGATTTGCGCATTTCGATTATCGCGCGCCGCGGCATTGAGTTGATGAAGGAAGGCCAGTACGCCGAAGCGCAACAACAGTTTGAAGCGGCGTTGAAACTGGATCGGTCGAATTCCTGGGTCTATTACAACCTCGGACTGCTTTATCTCGAGCAGCGCAACTGGCAGCTAGCGCTCGATAATTTTGAAGCTTCGCTGAACGGCACGATCAAACCTTCGTGGATCGAGGTTTGGGCGCACATCAAGAAGGGCAATGCCTATGACGCTAAGGGCGAACGCAATCGCGCCGTGGCGGAATACAACAAGGCCGTGCAGTCCGGAATTAATTACGACAACGCTATGGCCATGGCCAAAAAGTTTTTGGCGACGCCATATGATCCAAAGGCGGTGCAGTCAGCCGGATTGCTGTCGCCGGCGAATTAAATGTAAAGCAAACTGTTAGTTTGCGGTGATGCATTGCGGTGGTGCATTAGCTCTCAACCTGGAAGCCGTGCGAACCGACTGCGGTAACTCTTGCCCCTCGACTTGGAAGCTCGTAACCTACGCAAACTAACAGTTTGCTTTACGAAGGAGCGAAATTCTGAGCACTCCCCAAAAGAAAGTGAATCCGATACCCGCGGATTACGCAGGCATAACACCCTACTTGTCAGTTAAGGGCGCCGCTGCTGCGATCGAGTTTTAACGATTCACGGCCCTTTGGGCACGTAGGTCAGCCAGAAATAAATTGCCTGGGCCACGCCAATAAAGAAGCCAATGGCAGCTCCAAACAACTCGATTGTCTTCAAGTGATGTTGCGCCACCGACAACACCAGTACTTCCAGCTTCTCGATGGGATAGTCTGACACCTTCTTCCGCACCAGCCCGCCCACATCAAACTCGGCAATAGCGTTCGGCAAGCGTTCCCGCGCAGCAGTGGTGATTCGTTCCACCAGTGCCGCACTGGCCCGCTTCATTGAATGCTCAGAAACGTGATCACCCAGCCTGCCAATCGGAGAAATCAGCAGCCGCTCGACCTGCGAACTGAGGACCAGGTTGATGGTTTTCGCCGTGTCGTCGCGCGACAATAATCCCAGCAGACTCCTGGTTAGAAATTCTTTAGCGCGGCTGATTGCATCAGGATCTAGTTGCGCTAATGCCTTGCCCAGGGTTTGGGTCCGCAGCCGGCTGAAAGCATCATTAAAGTAATTGGAAACGGATGCAGACAGTTCCTCGCTCTTTGCCATCTCGACGATGCGTTTCGTGATCTGGTCTTTTATCGAGTCAAATTTTTCCGACTCAATCTGACCAAACAAAACATTCAACGGCCGCGCCAAAACATTATCGATGGTCGCGTTCAAAAACGCTTCGGCTTCCTGCTCAAACGCCGGACCGCGCAGGTATTCTTCGATCCTTGTCGGTAAAGTTTTATTAACGAGCTCGTCAACTTCGCGGTGAATACGCTCGCGCGAGATGAAGATTTTTTTAATCAGCGAAAGCTGCTCGTAGTAATCATCGACTTCGCGTTTGATGAGCGCGCCGATTTGTTTCCGAGTGTTCTGACTGGTGGCGATGTCGGCGAGATGATGAACGATGGGTGGGACCTGGCTGTCAATGCGCTCTTTCAGAAAGGCGACCGTTTCCGGAGTAAAGGTTTCCGCAAGCGTCTCGGTGCTATTTGCCAGATCGTCGAGACGCCCGGAAACAAACTCACCAATCTTCCGCTCAAATCCTTCTTCATTAACCAGTCGAGCGAACCGCGCTTGAGCAAAACCCGCGATCTCGTGAAAGACATCTTCACTTAACGTGTTTTCAATTCGGCGTTCGAGCAACTCATCTACCCGGGCGTCAACAAAACGGCCGATGGCGACGGCGGTTTCTTCGCTTTTCAACATGGCTGCAATGTAATCGGCCAGCCGGTATTGCAACGCTGAGATGGTGTCGAGAATGGGCGCGCGCACCTGCGCAGGCAGGGCGTCGATGAATGATGGATAGACCGTAGACAGCAACTCGCTGGTGTAGACGCCGACAAAATCCTCGACCTTGCGTTCGAAGAAACTTGTTTCAAACAACGCATCAAAAACCGTTTCCTGCGAAACCAGTTCGTTGCCCACTGCGTTGCCGATTGATTGCGCCAGCTTTTCTCGGTGACGCGGGATCATGCCCTGCGGCCAGATCGTGATGCCGAAAAGTTTTACCGGATGGTAAGGATGAAACAGCATCCAGATCGCCAGCCAGGCCGCGCCGTAACCGTGAATGGTGGCGATGACCACGATGGCGATCGAGATTAGAAGTTTGAAGGTAAATGGATCCAAAGCGAGTAAATCGTAAATGGTAAATAGTGAATAGTAAAACGAGCAGTAAATCGTGAATCGTAAATCGTGAATCGATAAGGAGGACTCGTCGCGGATGACGCGGAAAAAAGGCGGATCTGAAAGAACAAAGAACCAGATGGGCGAAAAAGCCAAAACCAGGAGCGGAGCAGGTTCTTGCTGTTTCAGATCCGGGTCTTAATCTGCGTTCATCCGCGGCTGATTGCTCTTCTATTTACGATTTACGGTTCACGATTTACGGCTCGGTGGGGTGGCCGGCATTGATCCAGGCGCTGGTTCCGCCAGTGACGTTCAGCAGGTTCGCGAAGCCGTTCTGCTGGAGAATGCTGGTGGCGGCGCTCGAGCGAAAGCCGCCGGCACAAATCACGGCCGTCGGTTTAGCCGGATCAAGCGATAGATTGTTGAGGGTTTGGGAGAGAGTTGAGAGCGGCGCATGAAGCGCGTGCGGCACGTGACCGCTGGCGTATTCCGGCGGACGCCGCACATCGATGATCTGCAATGCCGGTTGTTCTAAAATCAATGCGTTTAATTCGTCGACTGAAATTTGCGGAACTGTTGCTGGTTCAAACCCGGAACGTTGCCACTCGTCCATACCGCCGGCGAGATAGCCTTTCACATTTTCGCTGCCGACGCGCGCCAGGCGCATTTGCGCTTCAGCAACCTGCGACTCCGAATCCGCCACGATGACAATCGGCGCCGGTAGCGGAATCAGCGTGCCCGCCCAGATCGCAAACTGTCCACCCAAACCGATGTGCAACGAGCCCGGCACATGTCCCGCGCCAAACTCTGCGGCGGTACGCACATCGAGGATGATGTAACCCACATTCTCTGTTTGCGACCTATCGTAAAGCAAACTGTTAGTTTGCGGCGTTAGGGCACGGACCTGATCCGCCGATAACGGTTCCGGTTTTTGCAGTTGACTCAAAACCTCTGCGCCGGTGCGATTAATCTCCGCGTCTTTGGGAAAGTAAGCGGGAGCTTCAGCGAGATCGAGAGTCAGCAGGCGCACGAATTCCTCTTTCGCCATTGGCTTGAGCGCGTAGTTGAACTTGCGCTGCTCGCCTATGGTCGACGATCTTTCGTTTGACATGTTCTTGCCGCACATCGAACCGGCGCCGTGTGCCGGAAAAACTTCCACCTCGTCCGCCAGCCGCAACAGTTTTTCGTGCAACGTGTCGTACATCATTCCGGCCATCATCTGCGGTGTGTAGCCTTTGCCGCCGGCAAGGTCAGGCCGGCCCACATCGCCAATAAATAAAGTATCGCCGGTCAAAATCTTTTGCGGTTGATTGGAAACTTCTGTGTCAGTAACCAGAATACAAATACTCTCCGGCGTATGACCGGGAGTTTCCATTATTCGCAGACTGACTCTTCCGAGTTTTAACTCTTCACCGTCTTTCACGGCGCGATGCTTAAACGTGGCTTGCGCCGTTCTGCTGAAGACAATCTCAGCGCCAG
>JBDTTW010000023.1:0-4341 GCA_039930405.1 bacterium | reverse complement strand
CGCTTGCTTCCGATGGCCTCAGTGTTGTAAGAGTTTAGCTTAACGAATCTAATAAAAGGCCATATATCTCAAGCATGGAACCAAAGACCGCAGTTCGACCGCTGACGCGCGGCGAGCAGGAAACCGAAACAGCAGCAACGCGCTTGATTGAACTGATCGAGGACGCGCTCGCCGTCGTCGCTATTCAATCGAGTGAGGTCGATTCGCTCGAAGCTGTCGCCGATCGCATCGAACGCGCCGCGCGTGACCTGTCTGTTGCCCTGCGCGAGTTGGCCCACGAACGCCGCAATGCGCAAAACGCGGCTGACTAAATCGTCCGCTCGCGATGATCCGTCACGCGATTTACTTTACTTATTTTGGAGATGCCCATGACTTCAATTCGCACTGCACCAACTGAGAAAGGCGCGTCCTCCAGCAATCGCAACCCGACTGTGCCGTTAAGCACCAACGCTCATCTGCTCAACTGGGTCGACAAGATGGCCCATCTGACGAAGCCGGACACGATTCACTGGGTGGATGGTTCGCGAGAAGAGGACGAAGCACTCAAAGCTCAGATGGTGGCCGGCGGCACGTTCACCAAACTCAATGAAGAACTGTGGCCCGGTTGTTACTACGCGCGTTCTGACGCCAGCGACGTTGCCCGAGTCGAAGACCGCACGTTTATTTGTTCGCTGTCGAAAGATGCGGCTGGGCCGACGAACAACTGGGAAGAGCCGTACCAGATGCGGCGGAAGCTGAAAGAACTTTTCGACGGCGCGATGCGCGGGCGCACGATGTACGTGTTGCCGTTCAGCATGGGACCAATCGGTTCGCCCATGTCACAGATTGGCGTTCAGCTAACTGACTCGCCTTATGTCGTAGTCAACATGCGCATCATGGCGCGCGTTGGTTTGCCGGTTTATGCCGAGATCGATAAGGACTACAAACGCGTCGTGCCGTGCATGCATTCCGTTGGCGCGCCGCTTGCAGCCGGGCAAGCAGACGTGCCCTGGCCCTGCAATAAAGAGAAGTACATCGTTCACTTTCCCGAGACGCGCGAGATTTGGTCGTACGGTTCCGGCTACGGCGGCAACGCGTTGCTCGGCAAGAAATGTTTTGCGCTGCGCATCGCTTCCAACATTGCGCGCGATGAGGGTTGGCTGGCCGAACACATGCTGATCGTCGGCGTTGAGAATCCGCAAGGTGAGAAGACCTACGTTACGGCTGCTTTCCCTAGCGCTTGCGGCAAGACAAATTTCGCCATGCTGATTCCGCCGGCAGGTTTCGCAGGCTGGAAAGTTTGGACGGTCGGCGATGACATCGCCTGGATCAAGCCCGACGAGAAGGGACGCCTGCGCGCTATTAATCCCGAGGCTGGTTTTTTTGGAGTAGCGCCCGGCACCTCAGTCAAAACAAATCCCAACGCGATGGCGACGCTGGCGACGAATTCTATTTTTACTAACGTCGCGCTCACGCCGGAAGTCGGCGTGTGGTGGGAAGGTATGACCGACGAGCCACCGGCGGAATGTCTCGACTGGCGCGGACAAAAATGGACGCCGGCGATCGCGAAAGAGACCGGCGCGAAAGCCGCGCATCCGAACGCGCGCTTTACGGCCCCGGCTTCGCAATGTCCGACGATCGATCCGGATTGGGAAAACCCGAGCGGTGTGCCAATCAGCGCCATCATTTTTGGTGGCCGGCGCGCGACCACTATGCCGCTCGTGTATCAGTCGTTCAATTGGAGTTCCGGCGTTTACATCGGCGCGACTATGGGTTCGGAAATGACAGCCGCCGCCGCCGGCACGATCGGCAAAGTGCGTCGCGACCCGATGGCGATGCTGCCGTTCTGCGGCTATCACATGGGCGATTATTTTCGCCATTGGATCCGCATGCAGCGCTCACTGACCGAAACGCCGCGAATTTTTCACGTGAACTGGTTCCGCAAAGATAAAGCTGGAAACTTTATGTGGCCCGGGTTTGGCGAGAACATGCGCGTGCTGAAATGGATCGTCGATCGCGCCCGCGGACGCGCGCTCGCCTGCGAAACGCCGATTGGTTGGGTGCCGCATTACGAAGATATCGAGTGGAGCGGGCTGGACTTTCCGAAAGAGAAGTTTGAAGCGTTGCAGGCATTCGATCGCAACGCCTGGCGCCAGGAAGTGGTGGGCCATGAAGAGCTCTTTATTGAGTTACACGATCGCCTGCCGCCAGAAACGATCTACGAACGGGAACTTTTGATCTGTCGGCTGTAGCTTCTTAGTTCCTGTAGTTCTTGCAGAACCGACTCGAGCTGAAAAGTATTTGTTTGTTCCGACCAACTGCTCGGCCTATTTAGAATCGATATCCAAAACCAAAGCTCGTCTGAACATTATGTTTAGTGCCTGCGGCCGCCGGTAGGACCACCAAACCGCCGGTGGCCGGATCGACTGCGACCACCTGTCGTTGACTCTCAAAGCGAATCATCGTATCGCCGGCATCGAAGCGAATGATTGTGTTCTTGCTGGGATAGACTTCGGCAACGCCACCAAGGTCGAACGCAAGATTGGTCGTTGCTTGCGGTTGGAAACAACCAATCGGCGGCGGGAAAACTGTCGGACAGCCCCCTGAAAATTGGTACTGGCCGCGACTGAATCGGACGAAACCAGGCCGCGCCTTCACGAACAAGCCACTCTTCTCGAAGCGCTGTCCGACTTTCGCGCCGAACAATCCCTGCAGCTTGCGCCCGCCATCAAGAGCGCGGTCGCGTGGGAAAAAGTTGCCCTCCGCTTCAATTCCGATGTGGCGGGAAAAGTTGTAACCGAACCTTCCGCCAAATCCCCAGTTGTTCTTCTGGTCTTCATTGAACGTGGTGGTCGCGCCTGCGGTCGTGAACGTGCGCGCCGGCACGCGTAACAGCGAACCCTGCCCGCCAATTTCAAAATTCTTGTCGTCAGACTGGGCCTGGATAAAGGCTGATGCCGCTAACAAGGTGGCCGCCAACAGCGCTGCCGTAAAAGTCTTCCTTAACATAGGTCCTCCCCTGGGTTAACTGCTGAATGCGTGACTGCGGTCGAGCTGCGGAAACAGAAGAATCCGGCACGAGCGCAGTTGGATGCGCTCAACGTCTGCTCCGTTTAAACGCATCGCGAATGGAGCGGTTCAGAAAATGTGCTGGCTGTTTCTGAGAGACTGTGCGCAGGGCGTCAGTGGAATAGGCGTCACTCTGTGTTTGCCTGGCAGCGACAGACTTTAAAGTCTGTTTCACTAACCCGGTGGCCAGTGCAATGGCCGGCCGCCAAGCACATGCACATGGAGATGAAAAACGGATTGGCCGGCGCCGGCACCGGTGTTGACGATCGTGCGGTAGCCGCTCTCGGCAAGACCAGCGGCATTGGCAACCTGGGCTGCGACGCGTAACAAATGACCGAGCAGTGCCTCGTCTTTCTGCGAAGCGTCATCAAGCGAATCGAGGTGTTCGCGCGGAATAACCAGCAGATGAGTCGGCGCCTGCGGATTGATGTCCCTGATGACTACCGCGCGCTCATCTTCCTTGACGAACTCCGCGGGAATCTCGCGCGAAATGAGGCGGCAGAAAAGGCAGTTTGGTTCTGACATAATATTTCGCAAAGCAAACTGTTAGTTTGCGGTGGTGCGTTACCCTCCAACTTAAATTCTCCGCTACCACCGCAAACTAACAGTTTGCTTTACGTCTTAAGCGCAAGCAGCGTTACGCCTCAGCCGGCAATGCGGGCGTCATCGCTTGAGACAACGGCGCCGTTATCGACTCGCGAACACGCTCGATATCGGCGCCTACCGCGCGCAGCTTCGCTTCAATTTTTTCGTACCCGCGATCGATGTGATAGACACGATCGATCATCGTTTCGCCGCTTGCCACCAGGCCGGCCAGCACCAGTGACGCTGAAGCACGCAAGTCGGAAGCAATTAACGGCGCTCCGGTTAACGGTGTCGGGCCGGTGACCGTGGCGCTGTGGCCATCGATGAAAATGTTCGCGCCCATGCGCTGCATTTCCGACCCATGCATAAAGCGATTCTCAAAAATCGTCTCTTCGATATTCGCGCTGCCGGTGGCCTGTGTCATCAGCGCCATGTACTGGGCCTGCATGTCGGTAGGAAATTCGGGATAGGGTTGCGTGGTTACATCTTTGGCAGTTAGGTCGTTGCGGCCAGACGCGCGCAACGTCGTCGGACCAAGCTCTTCAATCTCAACACCGACTTCGCGAAACTTAGCGATCACGGCAGCGAGATGATCCGGACGGCAATCTCTTATTTCCAATTCGCCTCGAGTAATTGCCGCCGCGGCAATGAAGGTGCCGGTCTCAATGCGATCGGGAATGATGGTGTGTTCGGCGGAGCCAAGCGCTT
>JBDTTW010000022.1:0-2616 GCA_039930405.1 bacterium | reverse complement strand
TCCTTTTCCTTTGAGGTCGACCACCGCACGGGCGGACGTATGTTCGCTTGGTCAAGAACAGTAGGTGACGATGAGCTTGTCCTTTGGCAGCTCGCTCAGATGGTTTGGAATGTCTGCTTCCGGAATTAACTTGGAGCCGTGAATGTGACCGGCGTTGTACGAGGCTTCGTTACGCACGTCAATCACGACAGCTTGGTTCTTATCGAGCAGATCTTTAAGTTC
This sequence comes from bacterium, assembly GCA_039930405.1. GTDB lineage: Bacteria > Acidobacteriota > Blastocatellia > Pyrinomonadales > Pyrinomonadaceae > PSRF01. The sequence goes on along the minus strand of JBDTTW010000022.1, from coordinate 2,394 downwards.
ATTAACGCTGATGCGGCGGGCGCCATCAGCCGGCGGGGCCGCAGGCGACGCGCTGGCGATGGGGCCGGTGCTTTTTTTCTGTTCAGCAGAATTGCAACCGCTTTGAGCCACCGCACCGAGCAGACTGAGAACAAAGAAAGAAATAAGAAGACGCATTACCAAACCTCCCGAATGTTTGAAACCGGAAAACCATAGCTAATTTCTTACGGCTACGAGCTTTTGTCAATGCCGCCATCGGACTGGACAACGGCAAGCGCGATTGTCAAAAGAAATTTGGCCGTGGATTAATGCGAATTGTCGCGGATCTGAAAGAATGATTAAGCGTTGTTCGGGCCACTTTAATCCTGCTCTGAATTTTTGTTTTCAGTTCTTAGGTTGGGTTTGTTTTAATCCGCGTTTATCGCGTAAATCCGCGGCTGAACCTCGAATCGCATGATATAGTTCGCCCTCATCACGAATCCGAACCCGAGATGATGGACGAAGAGTCGCAAAACCAGGCGGTGAAGTGGGCCAAGGTCATTGACCACACGCGTTGCATCGGTTGCCACGCGTGCACTACCGCCTGCAAATCTGAAAACCTGGTGCCGCTTTCGGTCACGCGCACCTACGTCAAGCACGTCGACGTTGGTGTGTTTCCACAAGTTCGTCGCGCGCATCAGGTCACGCGCTGCAATCAATGCGCGCATGCGCCGTGCGTTACCGCCTGCCCGACGACCGCTATGTTCAAGCGCGCCGACGGTATCGTTGATTTCGACAAATCGATCTGCATTGGCTGCAAGGCTTGCATGGCCGCTTGTCCTTACGACGCCATCTTCATCAATCCGGAAGATCATTCCGCGGAAAAATGTAACTTCTGCGCGCACCGCATCGATGTCGGTCTGGAGCCGGCGTGTGTCGTCGTTTGTCCCACGCAAGCAATCCTGATTGGCGATATGAACGACCCCGAGTCGTACGTTTCACAAATCATCAATCGTGAAGCCGTTGCCGTGCGCCGTCCGGAAAAAGAAACGCTGCCAAAACTTTTTTACAAAGGCGCGCACCAGGCGACCCTGGATCCGCTGGCAGCGCGGCGGCCGGATGGCGGGCTATTCATGTGGAGCGAGCAACAAGAGAATTCGTCACAGGTAGTTTCCGGAAATCCAAACTACAACAACAGCTCGGCAGCGGCGTTGCTTTCTTACGACGTTGCGCACGCGATTCCCTGGGACTGGAGAGTCAGCCTTTACACCTGGACCAAAGGAATCGCGAGCGGCGTTTACCTGGTTGCCGCGCTGCTGGTGCTGTTTGGTTTTCTGAACATAAACAATTCGATCTGGTTATGGGCGACGCCGGTTGTTTCCGGAATCTTTCTCGCCATCACCGGCGGGTTGTTGATTTGGGATCTGGAACACCCGGAACGTTTCTATCTCATTTTCACACGACCGCAGGGGCGCAGTTGGTTGGTTAAAGGCGCCTTCATCATTGCGGGGTACACATTAATCCTGGCCTTGCACTTCTTCGCGAGTTGGTTTGGCTCAAGAACTTTCCAAAGCTGGTTGATGATCGCCGGAATTCCGTTGTCGGCAATGACGGCCGTCTATACCGCATATCTTTTCGCGCAGGCAAAGGCGCGGGACATGTGGCAAAACCCGCTGCTGCCTCCGCATCTATTGGTTCAGGCGCTGTTGCTTGGTTCGGCTGTGTTGCTGCCATTGGTGATGTACCTTGAACTAAATCCGCCACGTCCGGTTTCGATCATTGTGCCGTTGACCTGGTTGTTCGCAATATCCAGTCTTATTCATGTGCTGATGATTTGGGGCGAAGTTTCCCTAACTCATCCAACCGCCCACGCGCGTCTGGCAATTTGGGAAATGGTGCGCGGCCGCTACCGGAATGATTTTTGGATGGGAACTATCTTGTCGCTCGCCGGCGGAGTAATTCCCCTGCTTGCTCTTGTTGGTGTCATAGCGCCAGCAATGGCCGTAGCGGGCGCACCGTTGGCTTTGGTGGGAATGATGCTTTTCGAAAACGCTTACGTACAGGCAGGACAATCCGTGCCCCTCGCTTGAAATCGTGAAAACGACACGATACTTGGCAGAGTCTTATTTGAAATTCTTTGTGCGTCCTTAGTGCTCTCTGCGCCTGTGGTGAGCCATTTCTCGTTTAACTAATCACCCACTGAGGCAAGAGCACACAAAGGTTACACAGAGAGCAAGGCAATCTAACTGACAATGAGTAGCGATCACGACACTTTCTATCCCGGTCCTTCGCGCAGCCATCTCGCGGCGTTTCCACCGAAGGAGCGCTGGAACGATTGGACCGAACTCGATTCACAGGCGTGGCCGCGCCGCAAAGAAAGACATTACTCGTTAGTTCCGACCACTTGTTTCAATTGCGAGTCGGCGTGTGGGCTGT